>DUZB01000374.1 GCA_013349725.1 Deltaproteobacteria bacterium
ACACAGGGTTTTTTCCTGACACCTGACACCTGACACCTGGGATCTGGGCATGGTCTATTCGACAACAAATCAGAATATCACGCTAATCCGCGATGAGCCGAAAAAGATTCATCACAAATGCGATGCACATGCCGCCCGGTCCTACAAAGGGGATATGGCCGCTGGCAAAGAGAGGGATATACTGGATCATCAAAAAGAGAATCAGAGGGATGACCATGGCGAAAGTGTTGCTCACCGACCATGTGAAAAATGTCCTCTGCCAGGGTTTTTTTATGGCTGTGAGGGTCACAAAAACAGTACTTTCCCATCTATGAGTGAGGCGATTCGTGCAAGGGAATAGACTTCTATTCCCGCCTCCCTTACCAGCTTTCCGCCATTCTGAAAGGCCTTTTCGATCGCGATACCCGCACCGGCTACGGCGGCGCCGGACTGATGAACAATGTTTATAAGACCCAACAAAGCCTGTCCCTGTGCCAGAAAGTCGTCCACCAGCAATACCCTGTCTTCAGGCGCGAGAAAGCGTCTGTTCACTGTAATGGAAAATTGTATTTTTTTGGTGAAGGAAAAGACCTCCGCACAATAGGTTTCATCCACCGACGTCAGGGACGGCGTTTTCCGGGCGAAAACCACCGGCACATGAAAGCACCTGGCCGTTGAAAAGGCCACGGCGATTCCGGATGCCTCGATAGTCAGGACTTTCGTGATGCCGTAATCATGGAAACGATCGAAAAAGGCGTTCCCAATGCGGTCCATAAGGTCAACGTCGATCTGGTGATTCAGAAAACTGTCGACCTTTAACACATGCTCGCTGAGAACGCGGCCATCCTTTAAAATCCTCTTTTTTAATTCATCCATGTGGGTACAACAGCGATCCCTGTTTCCGTGGTTAATAGAAATGCCGGTCCTTTTTGTCGGTCCAGGCCTGGTAAGCATCGATACCCAGATCCTGACGATACTGTTTGATCTTGATGCGACGCTGGTCAAGAGGCAGAACAAAATCCTCGTACTGAAAGGCGTCGTCAAAACCGATTTTCCGGGTGTCTTCAAGGTCACAGGCGAAGTAGACAGCGTCAATTCTGGCCCAGTAGATGGCGCTCATGCACATGGGACAGGGGGCGCCACTGATGAAAATTTCATGGCCCATGAGCATTCTGGATCGCTCGGGCACGGGATCGGGCGACCCTTCAGGCCGTGCCACAAACTTGAGCGTCGATTTATTCTGGTTAATGGGACTGATGGTGGGAGAATAGGGATTGATCACCCGGACAGCTTTGCGGATCGCCTCCACTTCGGCATGGGCCGTGATATCTCCCGTGAGCAGCACCCGGTTCTGGCCCCGGGCGATAATCTCCCCGTCCTTGGCAATAACCGCGCCAAAGGGGCCGCCCCAATTGTTGTCAACCGACTCCTTGGCGAGCCGGCATGCTTCTGCAATCAATTCATCGTGGGTCATGCTTCTGCTCCTTTTACATTCTTTGGTTTTTATGTGTTTTTCATTTTAGCGCTACGGCGCCCGGATTCAAATGGAATGAACAAGTTTCGGTATCTTATTCAAAGACCCTGTGACGGAATGGATTTGTTGAATCTGAAATGTGATACCAGGGAATTTGAATAGGATTCAAGTTTCGGGCCCATCCTTTTTCAGGATTCATTATGTTTCAAACGCTAACCCACGGAGATAAAAAGCCAGAGCATCAAGGCAAGACCTGCCAGGATCCCGGCAAGACCTGCAAAGGTAACCCCTAAACCGGTGGCCTTCGTGGGCCGAAGCCAGAACGAAAGGCGTCGTGTCAAAAGCGGCATGGCAACCCATTGCAGAAAGGAAACACTGGCGATATTTCCGATGAGCATTTGCACCGCGAAGGGCAGTGGTTTGAGAAACGGGGTCAGCAGCCAGTAGGTCAGAACCATGACGGTGGGGTAGAGCGCCGCCACCACGGTAAGGACCATTTTCCAATCAGGAATCTTTTGATCGGCGTCGGCCAGGTCCGAAAACCACGCATCGAACCCGCCCACGCGTTTCAGTGTGAAGTCTCCAAACCGTTTCTTGAAATCATCCACCCATTTTTTCCGAACAGGGGAATTGATCCAGGCTTCCAGCAGGGCGTTGCTTTCGAAGTGGACCACCGTCACCCACTCGGCCTTGGTGGTCTGCGCCGGCTGGTAGATTTCCGTATATTTGTAACCCGGGTGAAGACTGGCATCGAGGGTGATTCCCCGCTCCCATTCCAGGAATTCATCGCATTGTTCCGGCGGAACGCTTTGAACCACCACGGCTGTGGCCCGCGACTGGGGAGAAAGAATTTCAAGGGAAATTTCACGATCGGTGGGGTTGTTCATTTCTTTCATCCTGTTTTCTCGGATTATCTTCCCACGGGAAGTGTCAAAACCGGCCCGCCGCTGTCATCGGTGCCTGTTCCCGCCTGAAGGGTGCCCAAAAGCGTCACCAACATGAAGGTCGCCTTGGACTGAATGTCATTGTCGGCAATATAGTACCAATAATCCCGGTAGGGGACCATGATTTCAGCATTTTCTGGCGGTTCCCGGCTGCTGTGAATTGTGATAAGGTCGCCGGTCATGGTGTTCCAGTCAAAGATCCGGCCACCGGGGAGGGTGGCTGCCGGCGCCAATCCAGCCTTCAGATGCTCGGCCGGAACCTGCACGGCGTGTGATACATAAAAAAGAATGCCCCACAGAGATCGGGTGACCACGGAGATGGTTTGGTCGTCGATATAGGAGACCGAGGCCTCCAGCCTGAAATGGTTGACGTCTTCGCCCTTTCTATCCAATTTGAGCATCTGTTTAAGCTCATCAAGCTGTTCCCGCACCTTCTCGGACTCTTCATTGTCGATCACATATAAACCGATCGGGTTCATTTGAGGAATTTCGGACCATTCCATGATGCTTCTGGGATTCAACTGCCACCGCTTGACCGGAAATTCCCCGCCTCGAATCGCTGAAAACTGTAGCACGCCCGTGCCTTGAATTTCGGAAAAAAGCTGTGCGGCCCGGGAGAATCTTTTGAATCTGGGAACCGTGTTCTGTGTCAGCCGGGCGGCGGAATAGGCATTGTCCAGGCCGTTCATGGAGTGTACGGTCAACCGTAGAATTCGATTCCAGTCCCAGCCGCACTGGAACAGAAGAAGCAACGTTCGAAGGTCAATGGGTTCAAGCATCTGGGCCATGAAGAGTTTTCCGGTAAGGGGTTTGTAGCTGAGGGTGGGCGTTTCGCTATACCCCAGGGAGGGCCCGATGTAGCCACTGCCGCCGCCGCCCGCATTGATCTGGTATTGCCCGCCGATGCCCGCCTGCCATTGGAGTTGGGTGTTGACGCTGGTCACATCCAGAAACCCGGGCAGGTTTCCGTACCGCAGCTTCACCAGACTCAACAGGAGTTCTTCGTTGGTGGTGGCCCGGATGGCCTCGCTCAGGGGGTGTCGGCCCTGCCTCACCCCTTCTGATCCCAGCCGGCCGCATCCGACCAGAACCCCCATCCCGGCAAATCCCAGCATCAGGCCCAGTATCAAAATGGCGCATCGGCGTGGGGTCTTGAGGAAGGATCTATGTCTCGGATTAATCACCATCATGCCCGTCCGTTGTATTTCCAAGTGTCTCTGGCGTGGAAGGTTTGTACATTTTGCACTTTCTTAGCACTTATTCTTGTGGCTTACCATAAAAATGATTTTTACTTCCAGTGAAAATACAGAGAAAGACGCAGGTAAACAAAAACTTGAACTGCACGATTGCCCTCTCAGCCAAATGCCTTTGCTCTGACCCCGATGCTGCAACAGGGATCTGCGTATACAATATCGCTTCTTCCTGCACTGCAAATCCCGAAAGGCCTGATCCATAGCGAATTCACGTGCAACATCGGGGTTGACTGTTAATCCGCCCAGCACTATATTTTATCCACATTTTCAATCTCTGCACCATTTGAAACGACATTCAAAACGCAAGTTTCAGTGATGGCTGAAGCAGTTCTTCAGGAGAAAACAGATATGCAGGAACACCTATTTGAAATCGAACAGGGTTTTGAAGGGTTTGCCCCCTTTTTCGGATCCTGGTTATCCATTGACCATGTGAATGTCCTTGTGGATGTGGGACCGGCACATACGGCGTCCAACCTCATCCATGCGTTGCGTTCTTTCGGTCTGGAAAAGCTGGACTATATTTTTCTGACCCACATTCACATCGACCATGCAGGCGCCTTAGCTGACCTGCTGGACTATTTTCCCATGGCCCGAGCGGTTTGCCATGAAAAGGGAATAGAACACCTCGTCAACCCGTCCAGGTTGTGGACAGGAAGCCTCAATGTCCTGGGAAAAGTTGCGGAACTCTATGGAGAACCAAAACCTGTTCCGGAAGAAAGAATCATTCCCCACACGAACTTCCATCTCAAAGATCTCAACATTCTTGAAACCCCGGGACACGCACTTCATCATCTCAGTTACCAATACAAAGGAGTCCTATACGCCGGCGAAGCCGCAGGCAACTATTTCCTGCTTGACGGCATGGAATACATTCGTCCTGCTTCTCCTCCACGGTTCTTCTTCCATGTGTTCATGAACAGCGTGGAAAAACTTCTTTCATTGGAAAACCAGCCAATCCGATACGCCCATTTCGGCGGGGCCGATGACTCACAGAGGCTTCTTGAAATTTTCCGAGATCAACTGATCCGGTGGAAAGAGCTTGTGGGTGAACGCGTACAACAGGGATTGCGGGGAGAACCTCTCCTTCAGGAGTGTTCGGATCTCCTTCTGAAAGAGGATCCCTGTCTTGCCGCCTACCACTTGATGGATGCCCCCACGCAGGAACGGGAAAAGATCTTCATGCGGAATTCCGTAAAGGGTTTCGCTGAATTTCTCATAAACGGAGATTCTTGACAGCCCCCCGGCCGGGGAAAAATTATCCTGGGGCATGGGCATACGAGAATCGCGATCGGCAGGGGAATAGCCTATAAAATTATGGTTTCGCTGGCGGATAAGGAAGGGGATAACGGGGAGCCCTAAGCCCTTATGCCGCACGCTGTAGAAATTCCCTTAACTTATCCCGGACGGCCCGGATGGCCCTTTCCCCCCTGCTCCGGCAATAGTAACGGTCTTTTTCCTCCCCTGTTACAGTCTCCGGTCTGTGGCGCAGTTTGAGCTTTATGACCGCCATATGATCGTCCCGCATAAATCTTCGGTAAATGAGGTTCATGGGTGGAATCCTGAACTCCTCCCGCAGAATCGACGCTGCCCAGTCAACGATGTATGGGCGACCATCATCGCCAAGGATCGTATTAGGGGCCCGTTTGAGATCACAGTGGGCGACCCCTCTCGCGTGACACAGGGAAATCAGCCGGCTCAAGGCATCAAAAAAAGATTCAGGCACTCCTTCCCTTTTGTCAAGGCTTTCCATATCCCTCCCGGGGATCAGCTCAAAAATCAAGGCCGTACCGGGAATGATCCTGTATAAGGCGGGAATTCCTTCAATGCCCTGCAGCTTTCGGTAGGCCTTTCCCTCCCTCCACACCAGAAAACGGCCAACAACATTCCTGTACAAAAAACGGTTCCGGCTGAAATCCTTCATGATCGCCTTTTTCCCGTTTTCTTCCAGAAGCCAGATACCAGGCCTGGTGCTCGTGGGTTTTCTTAGGATCTGTCCCTTTTTATTTTTCTGAATCATAGCTGGTGGTTGGACAAGGATATTCACTTGATGAATAAGGGGATACCTGCTACGGTCATCACCACTTTGTCGGCAAGGGCCGCCAATTTCTGGTTCAGTGTGCCCGCAAAATCTCTGAACTGCCTCGCCAGTGGGTGCAGTGGAACAATCCCGGCGCCCACCTCATTAGATACCAGGATAACCGCTCTATCCCTTCGCGAAAGGACTTCCAGGAGTTTCGCCCGATATGCCGGTACCTTTTCCGCCCCCATTTTCATCAGGATGTTGCTTTGCCAGATAGTCAGGCAATCGATGAGAACAGCATCGACCCCTCCACATTTGTGCTCCAATGCCTCGGCGATGTTCACAGGTTCTTCCACCAGGTTCCATTGCGGGCCACGGGCTTCTTTGTGCAATCTGATCCTTTCTTCCATCTCTTCATCGGTCACTTCGGCGGTGGCGAGAAAGAGGCAGGACGTATAATGATCTTCAGCATACTTCAAGGCCCATGAGCTCTTTCCGCTTCTGGCTCCTCCCAGCACAAGAACCATCTCATTTTTCAACTTTTTGTCCATTGTCTCTCAACACTCTGATTAGCAAAGGGCAGCGAATATTAAATCTGGATTTCATGCCCTTCACGGGCGGCGTGGACGATCATGTCGGAATTGTTTTTTAAGGCAAGCTCCCTGCAGCGAGACACAATCAGATCTAAATCGTCATCTTTACGGGGAGGATGATGATGAAACAGGATCAATTCCTTCACACCCGCCTTCAAAGCAAGATCCATTGCGGATGCCCAGTCCGAGTGCCCCCAGCCCCTGTGACGGCTTATCTCCTCCGGGGTAAACTGCGCATCATGGATCAACAGGTCTACATCTTTGCAGAAACGGATAAAATCGGCGGGGCGACTCCCGGCCCAGGCCTTTTCGGTCAATTCATTGTCCGTTATAAATGCAAGGGTCCGACTGTTTTCCCGAAACCTGAATCCGAAACCGCCCTGGGGATGGTGCAGGGGGATCACGTCGATCCTCACGCCACCAATTTCGACAGGGCCGTTTTTAATCCGGTCCACATGTTTTATTTCGGCTCTCAGGTCTTCGAATTTGATCGGAAAAAATCCATCTCCCATTTTGCTGTCAAAAATGGCGCTCAAACCTTTCATGCAGCCGGGAGCTCCATCGACGGAAATCTTCGTAGTAGGAATATAAGCGGGGTCAAAAAAAGGAAAGCCCTGGATGTGGTCCCAGTGTTTGTGGGTCATCAGGAGGTGGATATCAATTTCCATACCCTGTTCGAGCATCCATTCGCCCAGAGATCTGATCCCTGTCCCAGCGTCGATGACAATTTTTTTGCCGACTTCCGTGGTGATCTCAACACAGCACGTGTTGCCGCCGTGTCGTATCGTATCCTTTCCCGGAGCCGCAATAGACCCCCTTGTGCCCCAAAATCTGAGTTTCATTTTCTCAATGGTCCTTTATTCCTGTTCAAAAAGCCCTGATTTTGGATTCTTACGTCATAAGGGGTTTCATGTCAATTCAAAAT
This sequence comes from Deltaproteobacteria bacterium, assembly GCA_013349725.1. Next base: position 7,189 of record DUZB01000374.1, read on the forward strand.
CCGGCATGTCCGAAAAGACATCATTAAAAGGTCTGCATGTAAAGGGAAGCAAAGACCTTTGCATCCTTGATGATATCCGATATAAGACAATACTCATTGGGTTGGTGCGCGGTATCCTGGCAGGTATGCCAGACTGCCGCAGGAAGTCCTTTTCTTCGAAAGAAGGCCGCTACGGTACCCCCACCAATTCCCATGGGAACAGCTCTTTTTCCTGTAACTTCGTGGATGGCGTTCGCAAGTGCTCTTACGACCGGCGCATCGGGTGAAGTGGGCAACGCAGCATCCTGTCTGTGGGCAATTTTCACAACGATATCCAGCCCGTTTTCCCGGGCGACTCTTCCTGCAATCTCGTTGGATGCATGGACCACTTCATCCAGCTCATACCGGGGCAGGACCCGACAGTCCAGATAAAAAATATCGCTCCCGGATATGGTATTTACGTTGGGGACGTTCCCTTCTATCTTCGTCGGTTCAAAGGTGGATGTGGGAGGGCTGAAAATGGGATCCGAAAAAGAAAAAGCTTCTTTCAATTCCTGCAGGGCAACGATCAGCTTTGCCGCACCGAGGAGGCTGTTTTTCCCTTTGTCGGGAGTGCTGGCATGACATTGGCGCCCATGGATGGAAAACTTCATCCAGAGCATGGATTTCTCGGCAACCTCCACCATGGTCCCCTCCTCGTTTCCCGCATCAGGAACCACTATGAGGTCGCTTTTTCTGAAATAGTCCCCATGATTTTCCAACAGGTAATTGAGGCCATAATCGCTCCCGGTTTCTTCATCTGCCACGATGACAAGGCCAACGGACCTTTTCAGAGCCATTCCCGAATCCAGGATCGCCTTCAAGGCAAGGTAAGGACTTACAAAACCGTGCTGATTATCTTCAACCCCTCTTCCGATAATCCTGTCACCGTCCACAGTGATCTCGTACGGATCGGCATCCCAGAGATCCAGATTTCCGGGCGGAACGATATCCGCGTGACTGAGTACCCACACGGTCTCATCCGCAGAGGCGCCCTTCCACAGAGCAATAAGATTTGGTCGATAGTCATCTTGCGCTTTTTCATCCGGCGCCTTGATCATCTTCAATTCGGACGGCATCAGTTTCTCAACCAGGTCCTTTATAAACGCAATTTTTTCGTGTTCTCCCGAGCCTCCATTCTGAGGCCCCAGAGCCACCCGCGCAGTAAGTTCGCGCTGAAGATCAATGATCTCGTCCCGATAACTGTCTATCCGGCTAAAAACACTTTCAATTTGCGACATTCTTCGGTTCTCCGCTGTCATTCGATTGTNATTCGCTTCGCTGTCATTCGATTGTCATTCGCTTCTATTTACCAATCATTGCAGAAAAGACAAAAAAATAGGGCAAATCCAGACAAGAGTCAAGCTTCCCTAAAGGACTCAAAGCAAGGGACCTGCCAGATGGGCTGCATTTTCTATGAAACGTCTGATGGGCGGACGCTTTCGCCATTCTTCGAGATCCAGAATAAGGCAGTTCTCCAGGTATCCTTTCTGCATGGCCCGAACTTTCTCGGTAAAATCTTTATCATAAATGAAAAGGGAGATCTCGAAATCCAGCCAGAGACTCCGCATATCCAGGTTCACGGATCCAAACACGCAGAATTCTCCGTCGATGGTGATCGATTTGGTGTGAAGCAACCCCCCTTGAAAACCGGCGATCCGCACTCCCGCGGACATAAGATCATCAAAAAATGAACGGCTGGCATAGTGCACGAGTTTCGAATCCACTTTCTCGGGAACGATAATGGTCACATCCACTCCCCTGAGACCGGCTGAAATCAGCGCAGTCAGGAGCGCATCATCCGGGACAAAATAGGGAGTGGTAAGCACCAGTTCCGTTTGCGCGGTATAGATGGTGGTCAACAGCAGTTGGTGAATGGCCTCGGGCACATATCCGGGCCCTGAAGGAACAACCTGTACCGCGGTTTTTCCAGCACTTGGAACAGGAAAAATATCCGGACAACTTTTGAGCAGTTCCAGGCCGGTTTCGCTTTCAAGTTCCCAGTCCACAAAGAACGTGCCCCCCAGGGCCTCAACGGCAGGCCCTTCAATCCGGATCATTGCGTCAATCCATTGCCCGACTCCCTCATCCTGCTTGAAATAGCGCGGGTCTACCAGGTTCTGGCTCCCCGTATAGGCAAGTTTTCCATCCAAAACCGCAATTTTCCTGTGATTTCGAAGATCCGCCCTTGCGATCAGGGTCCTGAGCGGACCCACGGGCAGCGATTCAAGGACTTCAATGCCCGCTTCTCTGAACCGCTTCACCATTTCGCCGCCCATAAAAACTTTGCTTCCCACGGCATCAACGATCACCCTGCACACCACCCCCCTTTCCACCGCACGCAGGATCGATTCCCCCACATCGTCCGCCATTCCTCCAGGTTCCCATATGTAGAATTCAAGGTTGACGGAACTCTTGGCCCCGTTGATGTCGGAAATGATGGATTCAAAAAATGTCTTGAAATCCGTGATCAGGCTCAATGAATTGCCTTCCATGACGGGAAAACCTATCACCTTTTCAGCGTGGCGCCTGATGGAGCCGGCTATGGGGCAAACAGTTGATTGCGGAATAGGGACATGTTCTCTAAGATCAGACTGCCACTTTGTAAGCATATCCTGAATGCATTTTCCGCGTTTCATATAATCTTCGCCGAGACGGTTTTCTCCGATAAGAAGATAAACAAGGGCGCCTGCAAAAGGAATGCTGATAATCAACCCAAGCCACGCGAGAGATGCACCGGCGGGCCGTCGTCTCATAATGACG
>DUZB01000191.1 GCA_013349725.1 Deltaproteobacteria bacterium
GCAGACTCCCTGTTTGCCGTTGCCAACCGCTCCAGGAAACGGCGCCACCACCCTTTCTTTGGATTTTTTATTTTCTTGTCCATTTTCATTTCCCCTATAAATTAGAATCCTCTTCCTTCGATTTCCGATGGTCCAGGGATTCGCAAATGGAACCATGCACGATATTCCACACCTCCTGGAAGGAACTGACGCTCAACCTTCCAACTTCTATAAATTTCACCACAATTTCCTTGGTGGCTTTCAAAGCCAGTTCCTCTTCTTTTTTCATGGTGCGTTCCTCACATAATTCCGGCGGAGCAAAGCCACCTCATTCACTCCTCACTTGTCACTCGTCATTAAAATTTAACCCCCCGCGGAAGAAGAAGGCCAATTCGTTTTTCCACGGGGGGTTGCGCTAAAAAGAACCCTCGGAAGGCCCTCCTTACGCTCCAAAGCCTATAGGTAGGTCTGAATCGCTCAAGTGCTCCAGACCCCAGGAATATCCGCCTCGCACGAAGGGCATTTCCCATTTTTCAATCGATTTCGGACCACGCGAAAACCTACCCGTTCAATAACCGATTCCCGGCAGCTGCCGCAGAAAGTATTTTCCCCTTTTTCACCCGGAACGTTCCCTGTATACACATATTTAAGCCCTGCTTCAAATCCGATATCCCGGGCGCGCCGAATACTCTCAACAGGGGTGGAAGGGACATGGTTCAATCGATATGTGGGGTGAAAACGGCTGATGTGCCATGGGATAACCGAATCCAGCTCCGCAAGAAAACGGGCCAGCCCTTTCAACTCCTCCTCGCTGTCATTCAGCCCGGGAATCAACAGGGTGGTTACCTCCAGCCAGATACCCATTTCCTTCATGGTTTCCATGGTCCGTAGAACGGGATTCAGCTTTGCTCCACATAGATCCCGGTAAAAACGGTCGCTGAAAGCTTTCAGATCTACATTTGCCGCGTGAAGATGTGGGTCTATTTCCTGAAGACACCTTTTCGTCATATATCCGTTGGTCACAAAAACATTTTTCAATCCCTTTTGTGTCGCGAGACGAGCCGTATCGAGAGCTGTCTCGAAATAGATAGTCGGCTCCGTATAGGTGTAGGATATGGACGAGGCGCGACTGTCCATGGCTTCCTTTAAAATTTCCGGGGGCGACGAGTCCCGGCCTGCAATCCTGTTGCTGTCAACCGGCATCTGCGAAATATCGGCATTCTGGCAAAAAGCACATCTGAAATTACATCCCGCAGTGGCAATGGAATAGGACAGGCTTCCGGGCAGGAAATGAAAAAGCGGTTTTTTTTCAATGGGATCCACATGCCCTGCAATGATTTTCCCATAAACAAGGCTAAAGAGGACTCCGGATCGGTTTTCCCGCACATGGCAGAGCCCCCTTTCCCCGTGTTTTATCAGGCATTGATGATTGCACAGGAGACAGCGAACCTTATTTTCCTCTTTTTTCTGATATAGATAGGCCTCTTTCACTTTTCTGAACTCCTCTTGTTTCCTTGAGGACCCTCGCCGATATCAGGGCCTGGCTTGCCGTCTTGAATTTTGCTTTCAGGGGAAGATTTTCCGTCCTTACCGTATACACCATCGTGGCGGACAACCCCAAAAAGAAACCGAACGGAGAATGTTTCCAGTTCCAGAAAGCCTTGTTGGATGGTCTCGANTCTTCCAAGAAGCCGGGAACCACCTTGATGCAGCCCCACGAAATGGGAACCGGTCCGTAAGCCAGTTGCATCAGAGACTTTATCTGCCAGAGATTGTAAAAAGTAGCCTGCCCGAAAAGGGGGTCGTTAAAATACCCATGAAATTTATTCAAAATCCCGTTCCAGGATAGGCTGTTCAGTACACCTACAAAAACCTTGCTGCCTGCAACTCTGCCCGCCTCCCGTAGTGCCTGAAGAGGGTTATCCATGAATTCCAAAGCGTTAATGAGACTAACCAGATCAAATTCATTATCCTCAAACGGGAGATCTTCAGCCATGGCCTGTTTCAGGGTGGACCGATGCCCAAGTCTCTTTCTGGCTTTTTGGACCATTGCATGCGACGCATCGGTTCCGCTGATATTCAACCCCATGCGGTTCAGGATCAAGAGATGATTGCCTGTTCCACAGCCCACGTCAAGAACCCTCTGTCCGGGCCTGGGCTCCACCAGGGATGAAAAGAGCTTTTCAAGGGAACCCTCAACAGCGCGCCCCTGAGCGGAGCGGCGCCACGCATCATAAAAACCCAGGCTGTTCTCGTCAAAAATCAGTCCCATCTTTTTTCCCGGTTTGCCTTCAGGAACAGTTATTCCAAAATTGCTCTACTGCACAGCATTGTAGGTGTAAGGACTATCCGATGCAAGGAGAAAAGAAAAAAGAGCGGCGCGAAAGGGAAGCCATGGCCAAAAAACGCATCTTGCCAAAAAGAAAACACTCAGGTTATAATGCCTGGATTTTACTTATTTTGGAAGTTTGCAATGATGTTCAGTAATCAGGAATTGCCCGTGACAATTTCCAAGTCGAAAAAAAGCAGCACAAACAAATGCAGTTTTTCCGAAAAAAGCCTCACGATCCTGGTGCTTCTGGCCGCCGCGTTTGTCTTTTTTGCCGGGCTGGGGGATTATCCGCTTCTGGATCCGGANGAAGGACGGTATGCGGAAATTCCGAGGGAAATGGTCGAAAGCGGCGACTATGTTACTCCACGCCTCAATTATGTAAAATATTACGAAAAACCGCCTCTTTTCTATTGGATTACAGCCGGGTCTCTAATCCTTTTCGGCCAGAATGAACTGGCTGTGCGAGCTGTTCCTGCTATTGCCGGTTGCCTTACCGTCCTTTTGATCATGGGGTTTGGAAAACGTCTTTTTGGCGGGGTGGCAGGACAAATGGCCGGCTGGATCTATGCGACCAGTATCCTTCCCGTCATCATGGCGCGCATGCCCATCATTGACGGAGTTTTCAGCCTTTTTCTAACGGCCGCCTGGGCAGCCTGGTGGCTGGGATATGATGCCGGTTCAGACAGGAAGAGGAAGATCCGGTATCTGGTTGCGTGGGGATGCATGGGTCTGGCCACCATGACGAAGGGCATTGCGGCCATCGCACTGACCTCTGTCATTATTTTCCCTTTTATTATTTTGAAACGCGATTGGAAGGCTCTCAGAAATATGGCCTGGATCCCTGGAATCCTTCTTTTTGCCGCCATAGTCCTCCCCTGGCATATTGCAGCAGCCCTTCGTGATCCCCAGTTCCTGCATTTTTATATCGTCGTCCAACATTTTCAACGACTAACAAGCCAGGAACACGCCAACGCCAGTCCGTTCTGGTTTTTTCCGGCTATCCTGCCCTTCGGCCTGTTTTTCTGGACAGCCCTGTTTTTTCCTGCAGCGGTGAACGCATTCAGGTTGGCTCTCGATGCAGTGAAGATCCTTCCCCGCTTCAGCCGGACCCGCCTGCAGCGCCATTTGCGCAAGCAATGCGGGCAGGGAAGAAAAGACACGGGCGTTCCCCCTGAACCGTCGAAGGGATTCGGAAAGGAAGCAGAATCGGGTAGCGTCCTTTTTCTGATCATCTGGATCGTGGCGGTTCCCGGGCTGTTCAGCCTGAGCAGCGGCAAATTGATTCCCTATATCCTTCCTGCCTATCCAGCCATGGCCCTACTCCTTTCCCACTACCTTGCGAGAGGCGGACTGGATAACCGTTCCACCCGGTGGTGCGGCGCTATCACGGCCGGTTTGCTTCTCGTGGCAATCCCGGTGGTTTCCCATTTTGTTCGCATTCAGGACACGCTGCCGTTACAAGCGGCACAGGCCCCTCTGCATGCGGCACTGTGGGGACTCGGGATCGGAAGCGCCCTCCTGATCTTTGCTGCTTTTAAGAGACGTTTCATGCCGCTGGCCACCGGGCTCGTACTCGTTGCATTGCTTCCTGCCGCCATTTTATCGGTTCCAGCGGTAGCAAACCACAGGAAGATAGGGGGGTTTATCAAAGCCATGCCTAACCCTCTTCCTTCGGAAATCAAAATTGCTGAATGGAGCAATTATGATCAGTCCCTGAGTTTCTACACCAACCGAAGGATCATTCTCGTAGACGAAATCAGCGAACTTGCTTTTGGAAAATCCCTTGAAAAATCTTCCGAGTTCTTCCTGAAGGGGGCAAAAAGCCTGCAAAAACTTGCCGGCGAAGGTCCTTTCCTCGTTAACCTGCGCCCCCAGGCCTGGGCTCGTGTCAGCAAATGGGGAATACTGCACCCGGTTGCCGTCAACACAACCAATATCATGGTGGGAAACGACGAGTTTTTCCGCGTCGCCGGACTTGTGCCCTGGCCTGATGACAGCATCACAAAAGGGCCCCTTTTATTGATGCCAAGAAAGTCCGAAACCCCTGGGAAACCCGGGGAAGGAAACATCGACCCATTGAGCACGAAATGAATATTCTCTCCAAATATCTCGCAAAAGAATTTTTGAAACTGCTGATCCTTTGCCAGGTCATTTTTATCTCCCTATATCTGATGATCGACTTCACTGGAGGCATAGACGATTTCATGAAGGCCCATGCCCCCGTTTATCGGATGTTTGCCTATTACGGCTACAAAATTCCCGCTATTTTTGTTCAGATGCTGCCGGTATCGACCCTGACGTCCGTCATTATCCTTTTTTGCATCATGAAAAGAAACAACGAGGTGATCGCCCTGAACGGCTGTGGAATCAGCCTCTGGAGAATCGCCCAGCCCGTTATGTTCACATCCCTCCTGCTCTCCCTTTTATCCTTTTTCTTCTCTGAAACCATCGTCCCCTATGCCAGCTCCCTGAGCAATGCCATCTGGCGAATTGATGTCAAGAAAGAAGAATCGAACCGTTTTCAAGGAAGAAATCATGTGTGGTACAGGGGGGAAAACGCCATTTACTGGATCAAACGGTTCGATGGCGTGCAGATGGTAATGAACGACCCTACCCTCTATTTTTTTGACGGTACGTTCAAGCTCATCAGAAGAATAGATGGCCGCCGGGGAATCTGGATGAACGATTTCTGGCGCATAAACGATGGAATTCTTCAGGAAAGAGAAGAAGGAGGAGGTTTCAGTCTGAAGAGATTCAGAAGCATGGACCTGAAAATTCCTGAAAAGCCGGAAGATTTCATCATGGTAGAGAGGGAGCCCGACGAAATGGGTTACCGGCAACTCAGACGGTTTGCGGATAAACTCGAACAGGAAGGGTATAATGCTATCCGATATTTTGTAGAACTCCATATCAAGATAGCCTTTCCATTCATTAATCTGATCATGGCCCTCGTGGGAATCCCCGTTGCCCTCTGGAAAAGGACCATGGGCGCCCCAATGGCCGTTTCCATTGGAATCGCTCTCTGTTTTCTCTACCTCCTGATCATGGGCCTCACGCGCACCCTGGGTTTTGCGGGAATCTTTCCTCCCATCCTTTCTGCCTGGCTGGCCAACGCTCTTTTTCTCTTTTTGGGTATATACCTGATGATTCACGCAAACAGGTAACGCACTTGTTAGGTTACCCCCTCCACCCTTCGCGCCCCTGAAAACAGTCTTCATTAGATCCCAAAGGCCCGGCTAAAGTGACGGCAAGCACGCTGTCAGCGCGCTGGCTGCGAACCCGCGGGCACCACCCACTCCCGAGCGAACAAATGCTTCTGCACGCTGCCGGTGGCCATTTCCCAGATCTGCCAGGCTTTGTGGCGACTGGTGATATCGATCCGACTGCCGATGGCGCCCGCAGGCGCAGGGGCATGGAGTGGCTGCTGAATCACCATGAAGTCATTTGGCCCACGAATGGGTGCGTCGGGCGCCTTCCCCCCGGCTGGATAGCCGCGCACTACCGCGTGAGGCAGCAGGAAGCGATGGGTTTCGGCGACAGAGCGAAATTTCTCCGGCGCCCACACCACCCGGCCAGCAGTGGCTTCGGTGACGACGGTGTCGAAGGCGCCCAGGGGCGCATCAAACACAGACAGAAAGCTGGACAGGGACAGGAACACCGACAGTGCTGCGGTTGCGCTGCATATTGCGGTCCAGCGCGGCCTTGCAATGGCCATCACTGCAAAGGCGATAGCACCAACCACCAGGGGGAAGTGCCACCAGGGAAAGGCCTGCATGCCCACCTCCCGCGCCAGCAGCAACGAAACCCATCCCAACGACAGAAGCACCGTGATGACGCCACCCAGCGACATTACGAAAGCGTAGCGCCCCACATGCTCGAAACGCATTGCCAGCAGCACCGCCAGTGCAGGCATACCTTCCAGCAGGTAACGCCCGCTGCGCTCGCTGGGAATGCAGAACACGATGAAGATGGCGAACACCCAGATCCATAGCAGCCGCTCCTCATCCAGCAGTGTGCGCCGGTGTCTCCAGCATTCCACCATCAAACCGAACAGGGGAAAAGCCAGCAGGCCGGCGTTGAAGAACCAGCTTCCGCCGAGGGTCCAGACACTGTCGCCGCCCCACAGCAGCCCCTTGAACCAGGGTCCGATGCCACTCCCCATTTTGCCCACATTCTCCCCCATCACGAACTCGCGCCAGATGGCCGCGGGTTCAGGGTCGAACACAAACCACAGCGAAAACATGCCCAGCGACAGCAATGCCGTCCAGATGATTCCCGGCAGTGCGTGGCGCACGAATGAGGCCGGGCGCCACCCCCGCATATACAGGTGCCACCATGACAGCCCCACGCCGACGGGCAGCAGTTGGGCGAAACTTTTGGTCAAGAGCGCCATGCCTGCCAGCACACCCAGGATGGTCGGGAAAAGGAATCGCGAATCGAAGGATCGCGGCTTCCACCACAGTATGGTGAAGAAGCACGCGAACACCCAGAATGTTTCAGGTGGATTGGTCAGATAGGGGCGCCCGTAACGATAGGTACTGAAGAAGGCCAGATAGAAAAGCGCCGCCAGCGCCCCCTTTAACAGGTCACGCCCGGACAGTCGCCACCCCAGCAGGCCGCAGAGGAGCGCCGTTCCGAAGGTCCACATCACGCTGGGCCAGCGCAACGCCACCACAGACCAGTGACTCCCCCAGTCTGTGCTCACCAGCCCCTGCCAGAACAGCAGCGGCGGTTTGGTGTTTCGCATGCCCGGGATGCCCTGCAGAGGCAGCCACTGCCTGGCCATACCGGTCACCCGCGTGAGGTGCATGTACACCAATTCGTCGCCGTTTCGCAGGATGTGCAGCGAACCAAGTCCATGCAAATAGGTACACAAACCGAGAATGAGCCCACTGATGGTCAGCGGCATCGCCATCCGCGCGCGCTCCAGTTGCGTGGCTTCCGGGTCCATGCCTTCGGTGCGTACATGGCGGTAGGTCCACAGATCATTCAAAATAAAGTTGGCCACGCATGCCACACCGATGCCGAACAGGTTGGCCATCAGGTAGGGCATCCACTTTGTCAGCAGATTGGTGATGGTCACCTGCACCACAATGGCTGCCCAGTTGGCAGCAGCGTACTGCAGGTACTGATGCACAATGGGCAGCTCCTGCGCGCGCTTCCGATCCTGCCAGGTCCACCGGCGGTTCCAGTGGAAGTTGTTGGTCATGCTCAGCAGGATTCCAACCGCCATGGACAGGTTGAGACGAAGGGAAAGGTTCAGGACGGTCGTGAACACATGCTCGTAGAACATCCAGATGGCCGCCTGATTGATGACGATACCGCTGAGTCCCACTATGCCAAACTTGAAGAAGCGGTGACGCTGGTCCCAACCCCACGAGATGACCGAAAAAATGGAATGTAAAGGTCTGTTCATAATATGATAGGAGAAACGATGTCTATTTTCAGCAACTCGCATGCCTTTTCAAACACTTCCTCCGGGCCAATGGCTTTAAGGCACACATTGTCTCCGTCACACGGGGATTTCCTGTGGTTATAGGCGGTAACACACGGAGAACAGGGCAATGGCACATAAAGACTGACGGCCTTTTCACTGAGCGGACCATACAGGGCCGGGGTCTCCGGACCAAAGAAAATAATGGATGGAATCGGCGTCAACGACGCAAAATGCCCTGGTCCCCCATCGTTGGTGATGAGAAGGGATGCGAAATGAAAAAGGGTGATCAGCTCCATGATGGTTCGGGTATACCCGGTGAGATCAATACAATCTTGGCTTTGACACCATGACGAAATGACTTCCGCCATGGGTGCATCTTCTTTCATTCCGATAATGCCCACAACATAGCCTTTTGCCACCAGGTTCATGGCAATTCTGCAAAAATTGTTCAAAGGCCATGCCCGTATGGGAAGCAAACCGCCTCCCGGATAGAGTAAAACCAGCTCTCTTCCGGTGGTTTCCGGAAAATCGTTTTCCAGCCTGATCTGCAAGTCTTTCTGTTGATCCGCACTCAGATTCAGAGCTGGGATACAATAAATATCCTCCTCTGCGTTCCGTTTCACCATGGGGAAACCATCGGATTTTTCCATGGCTGTCGCCAATGCCACAAACTGCCGGGATATGTGGCGGTAAGGGTTGTAGAGAACGGGCCGATTGATAAAATCACCCCTGTAAAGACCCTCCTGGGTGTGAGGATGAAACCCCACGCGCAACGTAGCACCGCTTAAAAACGCGTAAATGCTGCTGATCCTGGAAAAGAGTTCACAGTCAATCACCGCGTCGATTTTTTCTTTTCGCATCTTTGATATGAACCGGACGCTGTCCGACAACAATGCCGTCAGTGAATCCCCATCCACAGTGAGGATGTTTCTTTCTGGAACGAGTTTAAGGGTTTCCAGGCATTCCCTGTTCTTCTTAAATACCAGTACAAATATTTCCGCACCGGGGTATTTCTTTTTCAATAAAGCAAACATGGGGTGAGCCAGCACAAGGCTCCCCATTTCGGAGAGGAGTATGACCAGAATTTTTGGCGATGACGGCGTTCCCCCTCCCTTGTCCTTCTTTCGAGGAAACAGGGAAAGCAGACGGCAAAGGGCTTTTCCCACAACCCTGTCTATTTTTCGCTGAAGCTCGATTTTCATGATTTCACCAGGTAATGTTATTTTCAGCTTCCCTATTCTTGATGATCCCGTAAAAAGTCCCCAAGGCCGTCACTCCCGCGAACGCGGGAGTCCATAAGTAGTTTATTTTCCTGGATTCCTGCGTTCGCGGGAATGACGAAAACGGATGGTTTTTGACTTTTTACGGGACCATCATTCTTAATACACCGCGAAGACGAAATGGTTATCGGTATCCATAAATATGGGCGTAGGCAACTGGTCTTTGTATTTCTCGTAGTATGTCCTGTTCAGAACAAGAATCACCGGACGTATTCCCGCGTTTCCCTGCAGCATTTTTTTGAACGCGTCCTCATTCAGAAATCTTCCCGGTCCATTGTCGTCATGTTTCAAACCATAGGTGAGTTCGCCGGCGTTTTCCAGCACTTTCACGTCATCCCGCTTGAAAAACCAGCAGACCGCACGAACCACATTGTCATTGGAAACCAGTATGGCATCGGGGGTCACCCTGGATAGATTGCGCTCAAGAAGCTCTCCCGGCGCCCTGATATCCATGGCTCTGTCGGGAACAGAAAAATTTGCGATGAAAAAAAACGTCAGGATAGCTACACAGTAAAAAATAAGCTTTTTCCGGTAGTCTTTCATCCTGGTGGACCATATCACCAGAAAAGCCCATAAAAAAGCCCCGAGAGAACCCAATAACCACTTCATCCCCTCGTCCGTACCATAAATCCTTATCTCCTCATTCGTGAGAATCCTGGAAAACAAAAGGAATGCGCCCGTGAGACCGGCTATTACAGCCAGCACCCAGGTGGAAACCGAAAAAGCCCGCTTTTTTCCGGCTTCAAAGTAGTCTGTAAGACCGATGGCAAAAACGATGGCAAGCGGAGGAAGGCACGGCAGGATATACGGGATAAGTTTGCCGCTGCAGACGGAGAAGAAAAGAAAAGGGAAAAGGAACCAGCACAGGGCAAAACGCACGAGTGGGTTTTT
>DUZB01000126.1 GCA_013349725.1 Deltaproteobacteria bacterium
TCTAAAATAGGCTGTAAAAGAGCAAGATTATGATTACGATTAAGATTATGACCTTCCGAATGTACTCTCGACTAATTGGATCAAGTGGGCGAAATTAGAACCAAGCCCCAGAATACGGATTGCGGAATTTAAGAAGGGAGGGGGAATCTTTCCAGAGCACCCACTTTGAGTAGAGCCTTTATGACCGCGCACAGTGGCAGCCCCACAACATTCGTATACGAACCTGAAATGGATTCCACCATAAAAGACCCTATCCCCTGAATGGCATAACCGCCGGCCTTACCAAAAGGTTCTCCCGTATCCACATACGCCTCCAGTTCATTTTCGCCCAATTCCTTTACCGTTACGATCGTGGACACAGTCTCAAGATGGGCACTTGTGCCTGAAGGCGCAAGGATACAGAAGCCCGTCATCACACGATGCATTTTTCCACTCAGCAGGGAGAGCATGCCCAGGGCATCCTTTTTATCAACGGGCTTTCCCAATATCTTGTCCCCCATTACCACAATCGTATCGGCGCCAAGTATCCAGGATGGCCCGGTTCGGAAAGAAACATCGACCGCCTTTTCCCGGGCCAGCCGGAGGCAAAGTACCTCCGGTTCCCCCAATGTTTCTTCCAGGATTTGACTCACTTCGATTTTAAAGGGCAATCGTGCCTGCTCCAGGAGTCTCTTTCTTCGGGGAGAAGCCGAAGCCAGAATGAGCGGATTTTTCCTGCCAATCTGTTCAAATGGGGAATTCATCACGTTAAACCGAAGAGATCCTCTGCATTCTTTGACGTTTGTATGGCCACTTCTTCAAAAGATATATTTCTGAGCTTAGCAATCTCCCTCGCCGTGTACTCAACGAAAGCGGGCTCATTCCGTTTGCCTCTCCGAGGCGCCGGAGCCAGAAAAGGAGCATCGGTTTCCACAAGCATCCTCTCCAGAGGAATAACGGCCGCAACATCCTTCACCACGGAAGCTTTTTTATAGGTCACAGTCCCGGGAATGGAAATATAGTATCCAAGATCAATGAAGGAATGGGCCAGTTCAACGTCCCCTGAAAAACAGTGAATCACCCCTTGTTTTTCTCTTTTTCCCATTTTCCGGAGGATGGAGAAGACCCGGTCATGGGCCTCCCTGTCGTGAATAATGACCGGCAAGTCCAGTTCCCTAGCCATACTCAGCTGCTGTTCAAATACCTCTACCTGGTTTTCCGGGGAAGAATACCCCCTGTAAAAATCAAGACCGATCTCCCCCCACGCGACAATCTCCGGAGCAGAAGTCAGATCTGCCAGGCCTTTCAGAACTTCCCGGGTGCATTGGTCGGCATCATGAGGGTGACATCCAACCGTCGCGAACACGGAAGGATAGCTTTTCGCCAAATTCAGTGCTTTGACCGAACTTTCCAGGTCGATTCCCACGGTAATAATCCGGGTGATGCCATTTTCAATGGCCTCACGGATGATCTTCTCGCGATCCTCGTCAAAAACCCCCATATCCAGATGGGCATGACTGTCTGTTAACATAATCTCTCCTTGAAGACGGATTTGGAAACCTGCGCGCTTATAACCAATTCCATCCCATTTTTCAAACAGTTTCCATTGCCATCAGCAATTACCCTCACGGTGTCAAGTAGCGGTCTGGTTGGTCCACTTGCCTATTTCATCGCGAGTCTTTTGGCATTCTTAAACTATGAAAGCAACTCACACTGGGTCTTTTTAAAATTGGAATTGCCGAACCTTGTACTTTCAGGTATAAGATGTTAGTCTTTTACAGGCAGGATACGGTAAACCTTCTTAAACCAACCAAGTTCACGTAAAAACAGGATACAGACTCATGTCCAGCAAAGAAAAATTTCTTGAAGCGCAGCTCGAATATCAAAAACGGCTCAACACGATAACAACAAAAATACATGCTGCAAACGATACCAACGAAATTCTTCTGAATCTTCAGAACGACATTCTGAGCCTTTTTGACGCCGAGCGCATCACAATTTATGTGGTTGATGCCAAAAACCGGGAAATTTTTTCCATGTTGAAAACGGGGGAAGAAATCAAGGAAATCAGGGTCCCCATCAACAAAGACAGTATATCCGGATGTTGTGCCGCAACCTGCAAATTGATCGAAATTGAAAACGCCTATGACAACCGGGAACTGGAAAAGTTGAGCCCTCAACTGAAATTCAACAAGAGCTGGGATCAGAAAACAGGCTTTAGAACACAGCAGGTTTTAGCGGCGCCCATTCTTTACAACAGATATCTTCTCGGAGTCATACAGCTGATCAATAAAGCAGGGGGAGGGCGTTTCACCCAGAACGACCAGATATCGGTCCTTGAAATAGGGAACGTCCTGGGTGCTGCTTTTTTCAAAAACAAAAAGGTAGAAGAGAGACGCAAATCAACGAAATTTGATTTTCTCATAGACAACAACGTCATCAGTACAAACGACCTGGCTTCCGCCATGGCCAGCGCAAGGGACAGCAAGAGCGACATGGTGGATGTCCTCATGAAAGACTTCAAAGTATCCAAGGATGATGTTGGAAAAGCCCTCTCCCACTTTTACAGTGTCCGGTTCATTCCTTTTCAAGATAAGATGGTCATTCCGGGACAATTGCTGAAAGGACTCAAGGTCAACTATCTCGTGAGCAGTTCTTTCGTACCCGTAGCCGAGGAAGACAACAGGGTTATCATAACCATGGCAGACCCGGATGATCTTATGGCCAGGGATATCATCAAGAAAACATTCAAGCCCAGAGAGATAGAGTTCTGCGTCTCCATAAAAGCAGATATTTCCAGCATGATTCAATATTTTTTCAATATAGGGAATGCAGGCGATCTGAAAAATCTCGGGAGTATCGAAGAGATACTGGGGCAGATGGAAACGGAAGAGGAAGACCAGGAAGATGAAATCAGAAGCATGTCGGAAGAGGACAACGTCATCGTTCAACTTGCCAATAAGATGATTGTGGACGCTTTCAACCAAGGGGCATCGGATATACACATAGAGCCCCGCCAGGGAAAGGGCGACATCATCATCCGCTTCAGGATTGACGGCGCCTGCCAGGTATATCAGCGTGTCCCCCACACCTATAAAAGGGCCATCGTCTCCCGCATAAAAATCATGTCGGACCTGGACATCTCCGAAAGGCGGCTTCCCCAGGATGGGAAAATCAGGTTCGGAAAATTTGCACCATTAGACATCGAATTGCGTGTGGCAACCCTCCCTACAGCCGGGCAGGTTGAGGATGTGGTCATGAGGCTGTTAGCCGCGGGGGAACCGATCAAATTAGAGAAAATGGGCATGAACAGCCGGAACAATGAGGTTTTTCTTGAAATGATTTCCCAGCCCTACGGCATTGTTCTGGTGGTGGGACCTACCGGAAGCGGAAAAACAACCACTCTTCATGCGGCCCTGGCGCAGATTAACCGACCGGAAACGAAGATATGGACGGCGGAAGATCCCGTGGAGATTACGCAGGAAGGACTCCGTCAGGTACAGGTACAGCCCAAAATAGGATTTGACTTCGCCAAGGCCATGAGGTCTTTTCTCCGGGCGGATCCCGACGTGATCATGGTTGGAGAAATGAGGGATGCAGAAACCATGTCGACAGGAATCGAGGCATCCCTGACTGGTCACCTGGTTTTAAGCACTCTCCACACGAACAGCGCACCGGAAACCGTAACCAGGCTCCTCGATATGGGCATGGACCCTTTCAACTTTGCCGATGCGCTTCTGGGCGTCCTGGCCCAGCGTCTCATCCGGACCTTATGCAAGAAATGCAAGGAAAAGTACCATCCTTCCCGGGATGAATTTGACACCCTTCAAAGAAATTATAATGGCGATCTGGAAAGTATTGGATTTCCCTACAATGACGATTTTTTTCTTTATAAAGCCAAGGGTTGCCCGGATTGCGGCAACACCGGCTATGCCGGCCGTACCGGAATTCATGAAATCCTTACAGGAACAGATGACCTGAAATCACTCATTCAGATGAAAGCTCAGATGGTGGAAATAAGAAAGCAGGCCATCAAAGACGGCATGACAACCCTCATGCAGGACGGCATCCGAAAGGTCTGTATGGGGCTGACGGATTTCATTCAGGTTCGAAAGGTCTGCATGAAATAGTCTTACGGATAGATCCCGGGGTGCATGAGTCCTGCGGTTTCATCTATGCCGAACATGACGTTCATATTTTGAACGGCGCTGCCCGCCTGGCCCTTCACCAGGTTATCGATCAGACTGACCACAATCAACTTTCCGGTTCTTTCGTCCACATTCAGGGATAGATTGCAGAAGTTGCTGCCCCGCACATTGGTGCTGATCTGTGGCGTCTCCGGACCGAACACCCTGACAAAGTGATCATTGCTGTAAAAAGAACGATACGCGTCTACCATGGACCCGATTCCCCGGCCTTCACGCAACTGGGCGTAGATGGTGGTCAATATGCCTCTGGCAAGCGGGACAACATGGGGTGTAAAAGTGATTTTCAAATCGGCGCCTGCAACGATGCCCAGTTCACGCTCGATCTCGTATACATGTTGATGACCGGAAATCCGATAGGCGTTCATAGCATCATATCGCGCAGGGTAATGAAAAGTGGGGCCGGGTTTTTTCCCGGCCCCCGAGACCCCGGTTTTCGCATCGCAGATAATGGACTCCGATTCGATAAGCCCTGACTTCAAAGCGGGAGACAGCCCCAGGATACAACTCACGGCAAAACAACCGGGATTTCCAATCAGGCTGGATTTGGCAATCTCCTCCCGATGAAGTTCGGCCAGACCATAGACGGAACGGGGCAACATCTCAGGAGAAGCATGCTCCTGGGTCCGGCCGATCCTGCTTGCATACCCCCTGTATGTTTCAAGATCGTTAAAACGGAAATCCCCACTGTAATCAACAACCTTCACGCCATTTTTGATCCATAACGGCGCCGCATTCTGACCAACCCCATCAGGCGTTGCGAAAAAAACCACATCAAAATCATCCGGGCAGTTTTCATCGTCAGGATCCGTAATCATCATGTCGCAGAAACCCTTCAAATGGGGATACAGATCACTGATGGGCTTCCCCACGTCCTGCTTATCTATCAACGCCCGGATCTGAGCGTACGGATGATTATAAAGAAGTTCAATAGCGCCGCAACCGCCGTAACCTCCCGCCCCCACAATACCAACCTTTATTTTTTCCATGAAGAACCTCTCTACGTTACAGCGTTCTTATGCAGCAAACGCTACACATTGAACCTGAAATTGATAATATCTCCATCCTTTACCACGTATTCTTTTCCCTCCAGGCGCACGAGGCCCGATTTTTTCGCCTCTTGAAATCCCCCAAGCGACTTCAGGTCCTCATAGGCAACTACTTCAGCGCGGATAAACCCTTTACTGATGTCGGAATGCACCTCCCCGGCAGCTTCCAGTGCGGGCGTTCCGGCCGCAATGGGCCACGCCTTCACTTCATCGGGACCTACGGTAAAAAATGAGATTCGATTTAGAATCCGGTAAGAGCTGCCTATTACCCGATCCAGAGCCGATTCCCCGATATGGTAGGCCTCGATGAACTCCCGGGCTTCCTCACCGGTCATGGATGCGATATCCATTTCGAGTCTTCCCCTGACGACAAGCGTTTCTACTTCCGGCTTTTGGTTCCACGAAGGCGCCATTTCATTCTCATCGTCGTTATTGACTAAAACAAGTTCGGGCTTTCCCGAAAGGAAGGTAAATCCTTTAAGCAACGGATCAGCGGCAAGCCCCGGATCGGTTCGGAGTGCTTTTCCATTCTCCAAAAGTTCCCTGCAGGAATTCAGGAGGGACATCTCCCTTTCATCCGGCTTTTTGCCCCGTTTCATGTCAAGATTCAACCTCTCCGTGCGCTTTTCCACAACCACCAGATCGCTGAGGATCATCTCCTCTTCCAGTTTCAGAAAGTCCTTTTCCGGAGTAGCCGGGGATGTCGCCGGGTTTTCAAAATTTCTGACCACATGCACAAGCGCGTCGCACACCCTGGCCTGGGTCAGAAAACCCCCATCCGTANGCGAACCCGGCGAAGCCCGGATCTCAGCGGGAAGAAGATATTCGATCCTGGCGTGGTTCGTCTTTTTCGGCTGGTACATCCCGGAGAGAAAATCGATCCTCTCATCAAAGACCGTCACGGTTCCAATTCTCGTGTCCGATCGTGAACCGCTCTGGCTGTCTTTTTCGCCCCTCGCGCCTGTCAATGCCGCGAAAACCGTGGTTTTGCCTGCCTGCGGAAGTCCTATAATGCAAAGCTTCATTCCTGGGTCTGCCTCCACTGTTTTGTAATAATGTCAAATCGTTTTATGGACCTTGATCATTGTTTCGGCCAATGGGGAGTACGCATTTCGTTTTGCCCGCCTGTAGGGGCGAAAAATCTTTCGCCCTTTGCAAATGGCCGAAACAATGATCAAGGCCGTTTCAAAAATTCCCAGCGGGACGTTTGAGCAAGAGATAAATCGCCCCCGTGCCTCCATCGTAAGGCATTGCGGTACAAAAGGCCAGAATGATTTTTCTCACAGGGCCACGGCTCAGCCATAGAGGGATTTGTTCTTTTATCACAGGAACTTGATTTTCTGAATTAAGACCCCTTCCATGAACGACAAGTACGCATCTAAAACCCTGCCGATGGCTATTGAGAATAAAATCCCGAATCCTCATTTCGGCATCCTGTTTGTTCATTCCATGCAGGTCCACATAATCCTGTATGGGGAACAAGCCTTTCTTTAACTTCTGCATCAGCTTTCGATCAAATCCCTTGACAGATCCCTCCATGTATTCGTCGCTGAATGTAATATCCATCTGGGCGGACCCGCTCACAAGATCGCACAGGTGCGCGACCGTTTCCATATCCTCGTTCCTGGCCGGATGAACCGGTTTCATATCTTCGTTGGGAGAAATGACAATTTTTTCGGGGCCGGGTGAAAGAGGGACCACGTCCGACATTTTTTCAAGGAAATATTGATCCTCATTCGTTTCCCAATCTTCTTTGCGGGGCGTCTCCTTCTTCGGAATTTCTGCCGGTCCCGATTTTTTCTTTTTCAGGCGAGCCAGATCGTCAAACGCCGAATGAAATATTTTCGGATTTTTGCTCCCGCTGGTATTTCCTTTTAGAACCCCTTTTTTCTTTTTCCTCCGGGCCATACACCTTCCCCTGCACATCCAACACCATTCGTTCGTATCCTATTCAAATTCCCTGGCAATGGATTATAGGTTTAGCGAACCCATTCCGCCATAAGGTCTTTTTTGCTGCCGGAGTTTTTGAATAGGATACATTCGTTCCACATTAGGCTTGAAATTGATGGTGAAATATTATTATAACACACCTTCCAAAACTTTCTACGGGCCATGTTCCGATTTTGCAGTATAAATGCGGGGAACAACCCAATTTTATTTTAGGAGCCGGAATGATGCCAAGGATCGACGATTATAACAATGCGGTTGCACTTGGAAAAGAAGAATTGCGGAAAAAGAACCCCGGCCGGATCGCCACTTTGAGCGGTGGAGCCATTGCCGAAGAAGGCGGCATAACCCCTTCCATGACCTTCCTTTTTCTGAATAGGCAGGTTATCATGCAATGGCCTGAGCTGAGCTGTTTTTTCAGAGACTCCGGGGAAGAAGTGCCTGTTCAACAACAGGTGCTGATTTTTCATTACCTGAACGGCGCAAACGGTCTCAACCCGACGGGACAATGGATTGCCTACCAGGAAGTCCCCGACGGCAGATTTTATCTTGATGCCTTTCTTCGAAGGGCCAAGAACCCGATGGTCCAGGTTTTCGGCAGTGCCCCTGAAAAACTGATGGATCTGGCTGTCCAGGTTTATGGGGCTGTCCCCTTTGACCAGGGGGACCTGTCCGTAACACTTCACGCCTTTCCGCTTGTCCCGGTGGCTCTGATTCTCTGGAAAGGCGATGATGAATTTCCCCCGGAGGGAACGATCCTGTTCGACCGGACTATTTACAGCATGCTGTCTGCGGAAGACATTGCCTGGCTGGCGGGCATGATCATTTACCCTTTGATTGGAATGGCAAAAAACAAGTAAAAAAAAAAAAAAAAAAAAAAAAAACCGTTGGTCGGCGTAATTATGGGGAGCAGTTCCGATTTTGACGTAATGGAAGGCTGCATGGCGACTCTTGAAGAACTGGGGATTCCCCATGAGGTAAAAGTGCTCTCTGCTCACAGAACACCGGAGCAGACCAGGGAATATGCCGAATCGGCCTCTGAACGGGGCATTGAGGTAATCATTGCAGGAGCAGGATGGGCTGCCCACCTGGCAGGGGTCATCGCCGCACACACCACCCTTCCCGTTATTGGAATTCCCATAGATTCTTCTCCGCTGAGCGGATTCGATGCGCTTTTATCAACGGTCCAGATGCCGCCGGGAATTCCGGTAGCCACCGTTTCCGTGGGCAAGGGAGGCGCAAAAAACGCGGCAGTCCTCGCCTCACAGATTCTTGGCCTCAAACACCCTGAAATTGCAGAAAAAGCCAGGGCCTACAGGAAAGGACTGACGGAAAACGCTTCAGGGCGGATCGATTCCTGGAACAGCCGAAACAGCTGAATATGGGGACAATCATTCCCATAGATCCGGGCTGCGATTTTCAGGAGATCATTGGTAGAGCCGCGAAGACGCTCTTGTCAGGGGATCTGGTTGCCTACCCCACCGAATCCTTTTACGGCCTTGGAGCACACATCAACGTTGACGCGGCTTTAAAAAGACTGTTTCGGGTAAAAAAAAGGGATTCAGGGCATCCGGTCCTCATCCTCGTCCCGGACAGGGAATCCACTGAACAATATGTAACCCGAATTTCGCCCGTTGCCGAACGGCTGATGAACGCATTCTGGCCTGGGGGACTGACCATTGTTTTTGATGCGGCTTCCGTTGTATCTCCCTTATTGACGGCGGGGATGGGGAAGATAGGGATACGCCTTTCGAGCCATCCCATAGCCACCGCCCTGTCTCAGGCAATCGGATCTCCCATAACCGGAACGAGCGCCAACCTGTCCGGAGAATCTCCCTGTCGAACCGCGGAGGACGTCATTCGCTCTCTCGGCGACAAAATTGATCTGGTATTAGATGGAGGAAAAACCCCGGGGGGAAAAGCTTCCACCATCCTTGATGTGACCCGGGCGCCTCCCCGCATTCTCCGGGAAGGACTGATTTCCAGGGAACAACTTGAACCTTTTTTCTGATTAACTATCAACCACAATAAAATCAAGGGGGTCCAGCATCGTCATCACCTCCGGGGAGCCTATTTCCGGCCACGCAAGCCGTTCATTGGGGATGGACCGGGGAATCCAGCCTAAAGAGATGTGCAGGTGGGGGGAAATATCTGTCTTTGGTTTGAAAGAATCTTCTACCTTTGCAATCACGTTGCCCTTTCTTATCTCCCTGCCCGGAGACAGATGGAGGTCTGGCCTTATATGGGAATAAATGGTGCAGAAACGGGCCCTACAGCTCTTTTCAAAGACATGTTCAAGGACAATCGACCTGCCTAAAAAATCAGGCACAATTCGGATAACGACTCCGTCGTACATGGCAGGAATCATCGTCTTTCCGTCAAGACGAACAACACGGTCCCGTCCATCCACGAACATGCATAAATCCAAACCCTCGTGAGGCCGGTACCGCTTTCCCAGGTGGCCCCACCACATATCCGTCGAACGGTACAACATGGGCGGTTCAAAAACCCATTTTTTAAAACCCGACCCGTTCAGCCCGTTTTTTTCCATAAAGAACCGGGTGAACTGCGATCTGGGTGGTGAAAGATATGCAGAGATATTAGACCTCCAATCTGAACGACAGACCTCGGTTAAAGGTTGATCAGAACCCGGCCGGAAGCCCCCTCCCCCGGGGGGGCTGGGGGAGGGG
>DUZB01000349.1 GCA_013349725.1 Deltaproteobacteria bacterium
AACATTCGCCTCTCCACCGAAATTCTTCAGCGCCTGACCGAAGCCTACCGGCGGATTCGAAATACCTGCCGTTACCTGCTTGGAAACCTGAGTGATTTTGACCCGGAAACCGATAGGGTGGGCTATTTGGAGATGGAGGAACTGGATCTGTGGGCACTCAACAGTTTGCAGCAGTTAAGCAAGCGCGTCCAACGCGCTTATGATAGTTTTGAATTCCATCCGGTCTACCACGATCTTCACAATTTCTGCGTACTTGACCTGTCTTCCTTTTACCTCGATATTATAAAGGACAGGTTATACACATCGCCGCCCAAATCCATGGCACGCCGCAGCGCGCAGACGGCGATGAACGAAATCCTGGAAGTCCTGGTGCGGCTCATGGCCCCGGTCCTGTCTTTTACAGCGGATGAAATCTGGCAATACATGAAGGGGAAACGCCCGTTGAGCATTCATGCCGACACCTTCCTTCCTCCCAATAAAGAATGCCTGGATCCGGAACTGATGGAACGATGGGCCCGAATCATTTCGGTTCGGAAAGAAGTTACAAAAGCCCTCGAATTTGCCAGAAAAGAAAAGATTATAGGACATCCCCTGGATGCCCTGGTTGTCCTGGGCCTCTCCGCTCCTCTCATGGAAGCCCTGTCACCATACGGGGATCAGCTCAGGTCCATCTTTATTGTTTCCGAGGTAACCCTTGCGACACCTGACCAGGTGAAAAACGGTCTTGAAAGCGAAGAGATCCCCGGGATGCTCATCGGCGTATCCCCTTCAACAGATCCTAAATGTGAAAGGTGCTGGATTCGTGAGCCTTCCGTGGGCCAAAACGATGAACATCCAACCATATGCAGACGATGCCTGAACGTGTTAGACGAAATTACCGCTGGTTGATCCTGCCCGCCCTTGGGGTGGTGTTTTTTGATCAGCTTACCAAGCAGATCATCATCAAGAGTCTAAACATCTACGAAACCGTACCGGTTATCCAGGGCTTTTTTGATCTTGTCCATGTAAGAAACCGGGGGATGGCTTTCGGGATTATGAACGATGCGAAATCCAATTCCGGAACGTGGCTGCTTCTGGCTATGAGTTCCGTCGCCATTGTTCTTCTCCTGGTATGGTTTTTCCGCTTGAAAGACGAAGGCGTCTTTTTCACGCTCAGTCTTTCCCTGATCCTTGGCGGCGCTGTGGGCAATATCATAGATCGCCTCAGATTCGGGGAAGTGGTTGACTTTTTAGATGTCTATGTGGGAGCCTATCACTGGCCCGCATTTAATGTGGCTGACGCGGCCATTACGGTGGGAACCTTTATGATCGCAGCGAACCTTCTTTTCGCGCGACCCGTGCCGCCATAAGGAATGCCCCGTTTTTCTCGGCTTGGCATGAAGAATCGTTTTTTTTTCGCAACCGAGGTTTCAGGTTTCAGTTTTCAGGTTTCAGTTTTCAGGGCCTATGTTTCAGGTACTCGGATTATGAACTGCGTGACTATTCGCTATTATGTTTCATATATCAAAAGCTACCGACGTTTCTCCCTGACACCTGAAACCTGACACCCGGTAACTGAAAAATGCCCAATTGAAACCAAACCCTGATGTCAAGTAAATCCATGATGGATCCATTGCCCGTCATGCTGGACTGAATATGTTTCCCAATCTCTTTACCATAGGCCCCTTCACCCTGCATACCTACGGGCTCCTCGTCGCCATAGGTTTCCTGTCCGGCATCTTGATCACCGTCCGAATCGGGAAAGCCCAGGGCATGAATCCCCAGCATGTGATGGACATGGGTTTTTTCATCATTATTTCGGCGATTATCGGATCAAGACTCCTTTACGTACTCATCAATATTTCCTACTATATTCAAAATCCCCTCGACATCTTCAAAATCTGGCAGGGAGGCCTCGTTTTTTCGGGAGGACTCATCGGGGTTGTTCTGGTTTCCGCCCTGTATGTGCGTAAACGGGATATTACCCTCTGGCAGATGGCCGACCTGTGGTCTCCCGCCATCGCCCTTGGACAGGGCATCGGTCGGATCGGATGCCTGATGGCCGGCTGCTGTTACGGGAAACCCACAGGTTCAGAACTGAGTATTCTATTCACGGATTCTCATTCCCTGGCCCCCCTCAATATTCCACTTTATCCAACCCAGATATACTCATCCATCAGTGGCTTTGTGATTTTCGGAGTCCTTCTGGCGCTTCAGTCAAAACGCAAATTTGACGGCCAGGTGTTTCTCTGGTTCCTGATCATGCATAGTACGGCGCGCCTTTTCATCGAACGTCTGCGGGGTGACGACCGGGGGATATTGCTTGGGGGAGACATGACAGTTACCCAGTTCACTACGCTCGTCATTCTTATTACCGCTATCATAGGACTTATTATCCTCAAGAAAAAAAGTGCCAAACAGGTCTCGCGCCCCGGTGAAACAACAGTAAAATAGATCCCCTTTGTTCCCAGGCTCTGCCTGGGAATGTGTTCTTGGAGGCTCCGCCTCCGTTTTCGCAGGCAGGCAGGCATGATGACCTATGTCAATCGGCTTTCGTAGCAGGAAGGCAGAGCCTTCCGGTATGCATTCCCAGGCAGAGCCTGGGAACGAGAAAAACGAGTAAAATTAGTCAGCGCATAGTGTGATTTCAGATCTTTTCAATCATCAATCAACAATCGACAATCCAATAAAGAGCAATGCCATGAAATCATCGGACGTCGAACCACAGATAGCCCGGGAAGCTTGCCCGATAGAAGCTGAAACTCTTCAGGACCAGCTTCGCCAGCACAGGATGCTGCTGGAACTGGGCAAAGCGCTCGTCTCGGAAATGGATATGGACGTGCTGTTCGACCTGATTATGAATCGGACACGCCAGTTCATGGGGACTGAAAGATGCTCGGTTTTCCTGTTTGATCCGAAAAAAAATCAGCTCTGGTCACGGGTTTCTACAGATTTGCGAAATAATGAAGTTCGATTTTCCGCGGATCAGGGGATTGCCGGCTGGGTCTTTCAGAACCGGGAACCGCTCCGGATTGATGATGCCTACACGGATCCCCGTTTCTATCGGGATGTGGATCGATTGACCCATTTCAAGACGAGGAATATTTTATGTCTTCCCCTGATCAATCGTCACGGGGATTGCATTGGAACCCTGCAGATCATCAACAAGATATCGGGAAGGTTCAATGAAAATGACCTGGAGCTGCTGGCTTCGGTATGTCACTACATTACTATTGCTCTTGAAAACGCAAGGTTATATGATGAGCTTAAAGTTCTGGACAAGGCCAAGGAACGAGTCATAAATCACCTCTCCCACGAATTGAAAACCCCCCTGTCCATCCTTTCCGCCGCATTAGAGCTGTTAGCCAGGCAATTGAACGAGGCGGAAAATCCCAGAATTAAAAAAACAGTAAACCGGGGAAGACGTCAGCTCAGACGTCTCCTGGACCTCCAGGGAAAAATAAACGATATTCTCAATCAGCAGCCCGTGCGAGAACAGCGGCAACTCTTGAATATCATAGAAAATGCCGCTAATCTGGTAGAGGAATTCAGGGAAGAATATCCCCCTGTTCAGGCGGAAATCCTCGAATTCATTGCCGAGCGGCTTCATTTGCTCTTCACGGTTGAAGAAAACCTTCCCGAACAGATTCACATCGCCACTTTTTTCCGTGAAATGCTTCAGGAAGCCCGCTCCGCCATGGATTCAAGGGAGATGGTATTCAAGGAGGTTTTGGATGAAGGCCTGGAAATACGGATAGAACGTTCCGTCCTCTCGAAAGTTGTGGCGGGATTGTTGAAGAACGCCATCGAAAACACCCCCGATGAAGGGCTCATAGAACTCTATGCGGAAAAAAAGGAAGGGGCGGTTTATCTGGAAGTGAGGGACTGTGGAGTGGGAGTCACGGCCATAAACAGTGCGCTTATTTTCGGAGGGTTCTTCCATACCCAGGATACGGACCTGTATTCATCAAAAAGGCCGTACCAATTCAATGCGGGTGGAGCGGGGGCGGATCTCTTGCGGATAAAGGTTTTTTCCGAACGGTTCGGCTTCCACGTCGATTTTCAGACCAGACGCTGTCCTTTTATTCCGACGGACACGGATCTTTGTCCCGGGAGGATCTCCAAGTGTTCCTTTGTCTCTGATCGACAGGGCTGCCTGACCACAGGCGGAAGTGTCTTCTCTGTGAAATTTCCCCTGGATGCTTTCGCCGTACCCGCGAACTGAGGGTCACTCAGTTCGCCATAACTCGGAAAGCCCACAGGGATTACCACCATGAAGGACATGAAGAGCATGAAGGGAAAAAAGAATAATGCCCCGACTCCCTCCTTCAGTTCCTTCATGCTCTTCATGGTAAATTTCCCGGCCTGGTTCCCATCCTCCGGCGCGGGGGCAAGAGAACCGGCAACCGGTAACTGGTAACCGTAAACCGCCGTTTCGCCCCTTCACGGCTTGATATACGCAAACCCCTCGGCCTGCAGGCGCACCAGTTCGACAATTCCAGCCTTCACGACCTCGCAAGGGTCCAGAAGGGCTTCCCGAAGAATATCAAAATTCCTGAGAGAATTGCCGCAGACCAGAAAACGGACCCCTTTCCCGGAAAGATCGTCCATCTGTGAAGCATAGGCGGGGGCGGGATTCCGTCGAAAAAGGGCCACCGAGGCCCCGTTGGCCACCAGGCAGATCTCGGAATCTTCCACGGAAACTTCCTTCAGAAGATTGGCCATATTGTTGAGCGCCATGACCAGCCTCTTTTCCTCGTCCCAGTCCACATGAAAAACAACTTTCGCTTTCATCCCCACCTCATTCTCAGCCTAACCGGAAAAGCTGTTTAACGGCGCTCCAGCCCATCTTCCTGCGAAGGATTCCCAACTGGTCCTGCAGGGGCAGTTCCTTGGGGCAGACATCCTCGCAGGCAAGGAGCCCCATGCACCCGAAGATTCCCTCATCGGTGCCGATCACCTGGAAATACTCCTTCTCCTTCCGATTGTCTCTGGGATCCAGCATGAAACGGGCAATACGGTTCAGGGCAACCGCCCCCATGAAATCCTCCCGCATGTTGGCCGTTCCGCAGGAGGCCACGCAGCACCCGCATTCCAGGCACCGCTCCAGCTCGTAGATCTCCTCGGCCAGGGCGTTGTCCATCCTTTCTTCCTCGGCATCCGGATCCAGGGTTTTGTCCGTATGAATCCACGAACCCACCTTCTCGTTCATGGCCCGGAACCAGGTTCCCGTATCCACGGAGAGATCCCCGATCAATTTGAACACGGGAAGAGGCATGAGCGTAATTTCCGTGGGAAGTTCTTTCGTCAGGGTCTTGCAGGCAAGCCCGGGTCGTCCATTTATGATCATGGCGCAGGAACCGCAGATGCCGGCCCGGCAGCAGAAATCGAACTGGAGGGAAGGATCCTGCTCTTCCCTGATCCGGGTAAGAACGATGAAAAGGGTCATGCTGTCTGTCTCCTCCAGATAAAAAACATCCGTATGGGGAACAGACTCGCGGTCTTCCGGGTTGTATCGAAATATATTGAATTTCAGTCTTCTTCCCATCTTATTCTCCTATCACCTCTCCATCGCATCCGATGATCTTACAAACCCCGTATCCCCTGCTCCCGGGAGGCAGAATCGTCACCCGGGTTGCAGGTTCGTAGTTCAATGTGGGAAGGGTATCCCCCTCTTTCCAGGTAGCGAGGGTCCGGTTCATCCAGGCCTGGTCATTTCGAGCCTCGAAGTCCTCTCTGGCATGGCAGCCCCGGCTTTCCGTCCGCTGAAGCGCTCCATAGGCCACGCAAAGCGCCAGGCGCAGCATTCCCTGAATCTTGAGGGCCAGTGCCAGTTCCGGACTGGCGCCGATGCCGCTGGAACGAAGCCCCACCTTAATGGCCCGTTCATAGATCCCCTGAAGGTTGTCAACAGCTGTCCGGAGATCTTTACCGTTTCTGAAAATGGCCACCCTGTCCATCAGTTCATCCTGCATGGCATTTCGCACTTCATAGACATTTTCATGACCATCCCGGCCGGAGATAAGCCGATCGATCCGTTCCTGAACCCTGGAAGCGGCGTCACGCACGCAGGCGGTATCCCACTGGACCTCGTACCCTTTCAGGAATTCCGCCACCTTGTCCCCGACAATTTTTCCGGCAACAATGGTTTCGGCCAGAGAGTTTCCCCCGAGACGGTTAAAGCCATGCATGTCCCAGCATGCCGATTCCCCCGCAGAGAAAAGACCTTTCAGCCCGTAAGCGGCGCCGTCCTTGTTGGTCCGGACCCCGCCCATGCTGTAGTGCTGCGCGGGACGTACGGGGATCAACTGGGTGATCGGATCCACCCCAAGGAAATTATTGCAGATCTCCTCCACCTCACGCAGTTTGGTCTTGATATGTTTTTCCCCCAGGTGCCGGATATCCAGCCACAGGTGATCGCCATAAGGGCTTTTCACCCCGTGCCCCTGTCGAATATGATGCGTCATCCAGCGACTGACCACGTCTCTACTTGCCAGTTCAGCCTTTTCCGGCTCGTAGTCCGGCATGAACCGTTTCTGGTCCACATCCAGCAACGTGCCCCCGTCACCACGGCATCCTTCGGTCACGAGGATATTGGTCGGCACGATTCCGGTGGGATGGAACTGGATGGCTTCCGGGTTGCCCAGGGGCACAATCCCCGTTTCCAGTGCCATAATGGCGCCACTCCCGTCGTTGATCACCGCGTTGGTACTCTCCCTGTAGATCTTGCCATATCCACCCGTGGCGATCAGCGTGGCCTTGGCCAGATAGGCCTTGAGCCTGCCCGTTTTGAGGCACCTGGCGATGGCCCCCATGCAGACTTCCCCGTTGTGGATCAGGGAGATGGCCTCCATCCGGTCATGGACTTTCACTCCCATTTCCACCACCTTGTTGTCCATGGTGTACAAAAGAGTATGTCCCGTACCGTCCGAGGTATAACAGGTACGCCACTTGGCGGTTCCACCGAAATCCCTCGCGGTGATCAGCCCTTCTTTTTCCTTCAACTCCACCTTCTCAAACTTTTTCCCGCCCTTGAAGTACGTGGACTCTCCGGGAACTACCCGGTTCCATGGGATTCCCCAGAACGCCATTTCCCGCACCGCCCTCGGAGCGGTATCCACGAAAAGCCGCGCCACCTCCTGGTCGCATCCCCAGTCCGACCCTTTCACCGTATCTTCAAAATGGACGTCCGGGCAATCGCCGTCGCCCTTGGCACAGTTCCCTAAAGAAGCCTGCATGCCTCCCTGGGCAGCCGAGGAATGGGACCGCCGCGGAGGGACAATACTCAGGCAGATGGTTTCAAAACCTGCCGCCGCTGCTTGAACGGCAACCCGTTCTCCCGCTAACCCGGCCCCGATACATAAAAGATCCGTAAATTCGGTTTCCAAAGGTATAACTCCCCTCATGATTGAGAATTGAATATTTGCGCAGAGCGCTTAGCGCCTGGCGCATGACGTTTTTCCGCTCTGCTCCATGCGCTCTGCGCTTTGACTCAGACAGCCAAAGTCATGAACCGTATCAGGGTAATCAGACCGATGAGAATGAAAATCCCTGTGAGAATATTCTCAAAACGTTTGAATCCTTTGCGTGTCTTTCTCTTGATGAATCCCCATTTCACCGCTATGCGATAAAAACCGATCCCCACGTGGAGTTCCACCATGGGAAGGAGAATAAGATAAAACACCAGCCAGAAGCCCCCCTGTATTCTCGCGGCGCTCTTGGCAGCCGTAATGGGCAGGTCGGTCAGAACGGTCCACATATGGATGGACCCCATGATCAGGATCACCATGGCGGTTCCCGCCTGGATCATCCAAAGCCACGTGTCCGTGTGATGCAGCATGCGGCTGTGTTTCCACATGGTGGACTGCTGTTCAGAACGGAATGGGACCTTCCGCGCCGCAAGGACAAAGTGCAGCAGGAACGCCACCCCGATCAAAGGCCCTCCCACCTGGGCCATGTAGGTGGCCTCGAAAAAATAGGCCAGCGTGTTCATGGCCCCTGCGCCCAGATTGACGCTGGCCACCAGAACCATGTGGCTCCACATGAACAGGATCAGGGAAGCCCCGGTCAGCATCTGGAGCCAGTCAAGATACCCCGAAATCCTTCCCGGAGATTGCACATAGATAGTTGTGTCGATTGCCATGATTCCTCCATAGACTTACATGGTCTTGCAGACCTGTTCGATAGCCGCAGCCATGGCCGCATCCTCTTTCCGGATGTCCTCCAGGGTCTTGGGCTTTACTTCTTTCGGTCTTTCCTCCAGACCGTATTTCCATTTCAGGAACTTCTCTCCCGTTGAGGGATACAGGGCGCAAACCAGCAGGTCATAGTCATCCTTTGCCAGGTCTTTAAATTTTTCTCTCACCCCGTCCAGTTCAGGCTCCAGGTAATCGGCCGCACGACCGGTCACCGGCGTTTCTCCCCGCTTGTATCCTTTCAAGACCTTTTTCTGCACATCGGGATCCACCGGCGTAGGGGTTTTCCCATAGAGACCGAACACAAGGTCCTTCACCTCATTGGTCACCATTTTGTAGCGGCCGAACAGGACATTCAGAACAGCCTGAACCCCGACGATCTGCGACGTGGGAGTAACAAGGGGCGGCGTACCCAGTTCCTTGCGCGTGATGGCAACATCCTTGTACACTTCATCCAGCCGGTCCAGCGCCTTTGCCTGGATAAGCTGGCTGACCAGGTTGGAAATCATTCCGCCAGGGACCTGATGGGCCAGCACTCCCGTATCGATGACGGACATTTTATGCTTGGCAAGATAATCCCGGTATTTGGGAGCAATAGTTTCCATATAATCCCCCAGTTCGAGCAGGAGACTCAGATCGAACCCCGGGTCCCTCTTGGTCCCGTGCAGCGTGGCCACGATCGGCTCTACGGCCGGCATGGACGTCCTCAGCGCAAAGGGAGCGAGACAGGTGTCCACAATATCCACACCGGCCTTGATGGCCTCTAAATAAATCATGGAAGCCATCCCGCTTGTATAGTGGGTGTGAAGATGAATGGGGATGGTGATCTCTTTTTTAAGCTCCGTAATGAGCTTGGCAATATCAAAAGGCGCCATAATCCCTGCCATATCTTTGAGACACAGCGTATCCGCCCCCATATCCTGGATCTCCCGCGCCTTGGATAGATAATACTCCAGGTTGAATACATCCCCTCCCATGCGACGTTCGGTCAAAGTATAGCAGATGGTCCCCTGAAAATGCTTGCCATTGGCCTTGATCCGCTCCACGACGGTTTCAAAATTCCGGAAATCATTCAGAGCATCAAAAACCCGGAACACATCCATTCCCGCTTCGCACGACTTGTCCACAAATAATCTTGCCACATCGTCCGCGTAATTCCTGTACCCCACCAGGTTCTGGCCCCGGAGCAACATGGAAAAAGGCGTCTTTTTGATATATTTTTTCAGCGTCCTGATGCGCTCGAAAGGATCTTCCCCTAAAAACCGATGCATGGTATCAAAAGTGGCGCCACCCCAGACTTCCATGGCCCAGAAACCCACGCTGTCCATTTTTTCCGCAATGGGAAGCATGTCCTCCGTGCGCATCCTGGTGGCCAGAAGCGACTGATGACCGTCTCTAAAGGTATTGTCCTGAATCTTGATGGGGTTCATGGGGCCGTCTTCTAAAAAATCGTTCATATTCATCCTCCATGTATGAAATCGTTAACAACTGACATGTTCAAGGTTTGGGGGTTCACGGCGCAGTGCCGTATACAGACCGATGAGGGGTTCTAAGTTTTCCCATGTTTGTAAAGGACCCTTTTCACGGGTACCGGTCATACCATGTTTAAGTCGCCCTGAAAATAAAAAAAGACATTCAGGAAAGAAAAGTCCCAAACTGCACCGAAAGGATG
>DUZB01000151.1 GCA_013349725.1 Deltaproteobacteria bacterium
CATCAAAGACGATAAGGTCATGAAGGTGACCGGAGTGGAAGACGCCCTGCCGAATCAAGGAAGGCTCTGCGTCAAGGGTCGTTTCGGATACGACTTTGTCCAGAGCCCGGACCGCTTGACCGTGCCCATGATTCGAAAAGACGGCAAGCTCACCGATGCCTCCTGGGACGAGGCCCTGGATCTCATTGCCTCCAAGATCAAAGAAGTGCTGAAGACGGACGGGCCGGAGGCCATCGCCGGCATCTGCTCCGCCAAATCCACCAATGAAAGCCTCTATCTGATGCAGAAACTCTTCCGGACCGCCATCGGCACCAACAATCTTGCCTCTCCTTTTGCCGCCAGCGGCCTGAACAACCCCATCGCCGAATTGGAAAAGGCCAAACGCATCATCCTCATCGGGAGTGACATTACAGAGGAAAACCCTGTGGCAGGAACCTTCATCAAGAGGGCGGCCAATACCGGGTGCCAATTGATTGTGGTCAACTCACGGCCCACCAAGATCGGAACCTTTGCCGCCCTTCATCTGCTGCTGCGAGAAGGTTCGGAATCGGTCCTGGTCCATGGCATCATTGAGGAACTTGTCTCCCGTGGACGTCAGGCCCCGGAACCCCTCAGCAAGATTTCCGAAAGCTACCCTCTGGAACAGGTGGCGGAAACCACAGGGCTTGGGGTGGAAGTGATCAAGGCCGCAGTGGATATCCTGGATTCTCCCGAACCAACCATGCTGGTCTACGGCTCCAAGGTGGCCTCCTTTGCCAGGACCTTCGTGATGCTCCAGGAAGTATTGGGAAACCTGGGCAGAGAGTGTGGCGGGGTAAATTATATGGGGGACCTGAACAACTCCCAGGGGGCCTGCGACATGGGTTTGCTGCCTGCCTTCCTACCCGGCTTGGCTATGGTGGAGGATGATAAAGCACGAAAGCCTTTTGAACAGGCCTGGGGTGTTGAACTGAACAGCAAACCGGGTCTTACATTCGCCCAGATGGTTCGCAACATGAGCGGCCATGCGGATGCCGGCGAAAAGAAGATCCGCTTCCTTTACTGCGTGGGCGAAAACCTGGCCATTGCAAGGCCTGCCATACCCGATATCACGAAAGCGCTGGAAGACGTGGACTTCCTGGTCGTACAGGATATTTTACAGAATGAAACCATCCAGTACGCCGATGTGGTCCTGCCTGCTGCCGCCTGGGCCGAAGAAAACGGAACCTACACCAATTGCGAGCGCAGGGTCAGCCGCATACGCCGGGCCGTACCCAGCCCGGGGGAGGCCAAACGCGAAATTCGGATCTTCACCCGGTTGGCCAATCGACTGGGCTGCAACTGGCCCATTGCAAGCGGCCAGGAGATCTGGGACAATGAGATCAGAGGGTTGGTTCCTCAACTGGCTGAAATCACCTATGAAAAGATTGAACATGGCGGCATCCTGCGACCCCTTGTAGACCCGGCCTCCCTGGGAATCACCAGTTTCAGCGACACGAGGAGCCCCCTTCGCCGACCTGGCTGGACATCCTTCAACTACCATCACCGAACCCTGCTTGAAAAGTGCGAGGGCCTGCTGGAGTCTATCCCCCGCACAAGCATGGTCGGGACCTATGAACCCCCGGGAGACCCGGAGGAGGTTCGGGCCAAATTCATGCAGCTTCTTGAAGAAGAGGAAAAGACAGAGGCCAAGGCAAAGATCGATGAAATCATGATCGCTTACAGAAGCAGACGTGGAGGCCTCATCCCGGTGCTTCAACAGGTTCAGGGAATCCTTGGCTATCTCCCTATTCCGGCACAGCATTACATAGCCCTGGGGCTGGGGATACCTTCTTCAAACGTCTTTGGCGTAGTTTCCTTCTACTCATTCTTTACCATGGTCCCTCGAGGAAGGCATATCATACGGGTCTGTCTGGGGACGGCCTGTTTTGTGAAAGGATCGGGGAAGGTTCTGGAAACCCTCTCCAGGCACCTCAAGGTGGAGGTGGGGGAGACCACGGCGGACAGAGAGTTCTCCCTGGAGGTGGTGAGATGCATCGGCGCCTGTGGGCTTGCGCCGGTCATGGTCGTGGATGAGGACACGCACGGAGAAGTGGAGCCATCCCGGGTTGTGGAGATTGTTGAGAGCGTAAGGGGCCCGATTGCATCCATAGAGGAGTCATAGAGAAGATGACGTTGGCGGATATTGCTCGTGAACTGGAGCTGGTTGCAAGGACCGGATCCGATCGAATGCATGTTCAGGTGAAGCGGGGCTATGTCAGTGATTTGATGAGCGATGTCATTGGCAACGCCCGGGATGGCGCCCTCTGGGTCACCATGCAAACCCACCAGAACATCGTAGCGGTTGCGGTGATGAAATCCCTGGCCTGCATCATCCTGGTAAACGAAAGAGAGCCTGAAGAAGCCACGGTGAAAAAGGCCGAACTGGAAGGGATTCCCATCCTGATCAGCAAGATGCCTGCCTTCGAACTGGTGGGGAGGCTCTTTGGTATGGGAATCTCCGGAACCTGATCCCGAGTCATCAAAAACATACGGATCTGCTGTGTTCAAGGGACGTTCGTGATCGGAAAGAAAAAGCAGGAGTTCAGAACCGTCGTTGGAGATCTTCACGTTCATACCTGCCTTTCTCCCTGCGCCACGCTCGACATGACACCCATGAAGATCGTAAGGCAGGCCTGCAAAAAAGGTTTGAAACTGATCGCCATCACCGATCACAACAGCGCCGAGAATGCTGCCGCTGTGATGGCAGCCGCTGAGGGCTTCCAGCTATCTGTAATCCCCGGCATGGAGATCACAACTGCCGAGGAGGCCCATATCGTTGCTCTGTTTGCGGGCGTAGGCGGGGCCCTTTCCATGCAGGAACTGGTTTATGAGAACCTTCAATCGGGAGAAAACGACGATGCGCTTTTCGGTATACAGGTCATCGCAAACGAACTGGACGAAGTGGAGGGAATCAACAGGCGACTCCTGATCGGGGCCACGGCTCTCGGACTCACCGATGTGGTCCGGGCCGTTCATGAACGGGACGGTCTGGCGGTGGCAGCCCACATTGACCGGGCGTCTTTTAGCGTGGTCAGTCAGTTGGGGTTCATACCCCAAGGTCTGGAGCTGGATGCCATTGAAATCTCAAGACGTATGCCACTGGATACAGCCAGAGTTTTTTATAAAGATTACGAGCAATACGCCTTCATCACCGCATCCGACGCCCATGATCTGGCGGATCTGGGAGTAAGCCCAATGAGGTTTCGGGTTATGGGGGCTGAATGGAACGAAATACGGCTGGCTTTCGCAAACAGGGAAGGTCGTAGGGTCATTCCCGGGGGTTAGCCATTGGATGGAAGATCTTTCTCTCCACATCTTAGACATCGTGGAAAACGCCACTGCCGCCGATGCAAGCCTGATTTTTATTGGCGTTGAGGAAGATCTCGGTAAAGACCTGCTGCGGATCACCGTAAAAGACAATGGCCGCGGCATGGGCCCGGATATGCTGGAAAAGGTTCGAGACCCCTTTATCACCACGCGAACCACGCGAAAGGTTGGGCTGGGTCTCTCTTTGCTGGAGCAATCAGCCCGGGAATGCGGCGGCGAGCTGGTCATTCACTCCAAACCGGGTGAAGGAACCGAGGTCACGGCCACCTTCCAGCGGAGTCATATTGACCGGAAACCCATGGGCGACATGGGCGCAACCTTGGTGGCCCTGATTGCGGGGAACCCCCATGTGGACTTTCTTTACACATCCGACCTGGAGGGGGAAGAGGTAGAACTGGACACCCGGGTCATACGGGCCGAGCTGGACGGGCTCATGTCCATGAACGATCCGGCGGTCCTGAAGATGATCCAGGAACTTTTCAAAAAGGAACAATAGCAACACGCCCATTCCGTTATGGAGGGAAAAGATGGCCAAACTTACAGTGGAAGACCTGAAGAAGATCAAGGAATCAGCCAAAGGGACGGTGAGTCTGAGGCAGGGCGATTACAGGGTAAAGATTATGGTTCACATGGGCACCTGCGGTATCGCTGCCGGCGCCCGAAAGATCATGGGGGAGTTCCTCGATAAGGTGCAGAAAAGCGGAAGCACCGATGTCATTCTGACATCCTCCGGATGTGCAGGTCTCTGCAACCATGAACCCATGATCACGGTAGAAGTCAAGGGTTCCGCACCGGTAAAATACATCCGATTGGATACAGAAAAAGCTCAGAGGATATTTGACGAACACGTCATGGGGGACAGCCCGGTAGCCGAATATGCATTGGCCGTGGGCAGTGAGACCACCTATTAGTGAGACAACCCCCTGAATCTGAGAAATTCATGATTCAGCGACCTGCCGCTCCTTTTGCCGGACTACGGCGGGAATCGTTCAGACAGAGGCTATATTTATGGAAAAGAAATATCGCGTTCACCTCATGATATGCGCTGGGACCAGCTGCGTGTCAAGCGGATCTCTGAATGTTAGAGATGCACTGGTGGAGGAAATTCATAAGAACGGGCTTCAAGACGAGGTTTTTGTGGCCACCACAGGATGTAACGGCTTCTGCGCCGCCGGCCCTCTGATGATCGCCTATCCCGATGAGGTGTTTTACCAGAAGCTGTCTGTGGAGGATGTCCCTTTCTTTGTTGAGGAATACCTCATCAAGGGCCGTGTGGTCAAAAAGCACCTGTTTGAAAGCCCCGAGGGAAAGGAACTCATTCCCAGTATTAACGAGATCGGGTTTTTCAGCCGTCAGGTATTGGTAGCCCTCAANAATCGTGGTCTCATCGANCCGGATAATATCGACGAATATATCGCAAGAGACGGNTATCTGGGCGCGGCCAAGGCCTTACTTGAGATGCTNCCGGAACAGATCGTAGAGGAGATGAANNCCTCCGGNCTCAGAGGCCGTGGCGGGGCCGGGTTTCCCACCGGTTTCAAATGGCAGTTTGCCGCCGGTGCAGAAGGAAGTCCCAAATACATGCTTTGTAACGCCGATGAAGGAGACCCCGGTGCATTCATGGATCGTTCCATTCTGGAGAGCGACCCTCATTCTGTATTGGAGGGAATGATCATCGGCGCCAAGGCCATCGGATCCAATCAAGGCTATATCTACGTGCGCGCCGAGTATCCCCTTGCTATCCAGAGGCTCCAGACGGCCATCGGACAGGCCAAAGAGTACGGCCTTCTGGGGAAAGATATCCTTGGATCGGGGTTTGATATGGATATCGATCTCTATTTCGGCGCCGGGGCCTTCGTGTGCGGCGAAGAAACAGCCCTCATGCGTTCTATCGAAGGCCAACGAGGAATGCCAAGACCAAGGCCTCCTTTTCCAGCCCATAAAGGCCTCTGGGACAAGCCTTCCGTTCTCAACAACGTGGAAACCCTGGCCAATATTCCTCAAATCATCTATCGGGGCGCTAAATGGTTCAGTAGTCTTGGTACGGAGAAAAGCACAGGGACCAAGGTCTTTGCCCTGAGCGGCCGGGTCAGGAATATCGGGCTCATTGAGGTTCCCATGGGCACGCCTCTGAGATCCATTATCTACGATATCGGCGGCGGCATACCGGAGGGCAGGAGGTTCAAGGCCGTGCAGTTAGGGGGTCCCTCAGGAGGCTGCATTCCGGAAAGCCTACTTGATACCCCTGTAGATTACGAGAGCATCGCCAAGACAGGGGCCATCGTCGGATCCGGCGGCATGGTGGTTATGGATGAAACATCCTGTATGGTGGACGTGGCCAGGTTCTTCGTGGAATTTACCACGGACGAATCCTGCGGAAAATGCACTCCATGCCGGGAGGGGAGCCGGCAACTCCTCTGGATATTGGAAAAGATCACACAGGGAAAAGGCGCCCCTGAAGACCTTACCAGGCTTGAGCAGTTGGGCAGTGTCCTGCAATCCGCTTCGCTCTGCGGGTTGGGGCAGACCGTACCCAACCCGGTCCTGAGCACCCTTCGATATTTCCGGCATGAATACGAGGCACACATCTACGACAAACACTGTCCCACAGGCACCTGCAAACGCTTGAGCGCCCCACCCTGCCAGTCCACGTGTCCCACTGGGCAGGATGTGGCCACCTATGTGGCCCTCATCGGACAGGGGGATTACCAGAAGGCCTGGGAGGTCATTCGAAAAGAAAACCCGCTTCCCATGGCTCTTGGCCGCGTTTGCCCCCATCCTTGTGAGGCCAAATGCCGGCGGGGTGAAACGGATACGCCCATCAACATCTGCGCACTGAAACGCTTCGCAGCGGATTACAACCGCGACAAACTTAAAGAGATTGAGCCTCAGCCCGTGCGCTTCCCGGATGACAAGGTGGCCGTGGTGGGCGCCGGACCTGCGGGCCTCACGGTCGCCTACGATCTGGTGCAAAAAGGCTATCCGGTTAGCATCTTTGAAGAGCTTCCCGTGGGCGGCGGCATGCTCCACGTGGGGATTCCCGAATACAGGCTTCCCCGCGATGTATTGAATGATGAGATCGATGCCATCAAGCGTATGGGCGTTGAGATCCGGTACAACGTGCGCGTGGGCCGCGATATCACCATCGAAGCGCTAAAGAAACAGGGATACAAGGCCTTCTTCATGGGGGTGGGCGCCCACAAGGGTCTCAAACTGCGTATTCCCGGAGAAGACGAATTCGAGGGCTTCATCGATGCAACGGCCTTTTTGAGAAACGTTAATCTGGGAGAGAAGAAGGCGCCGGGAAAAAGGGTCTGTGTGATCGGCGCCGGCAATTCTGCCATAGACGCCGCGCGTACCTCGCTGCGGCTTGGAGCAGAAGAGGTCCATATCGTCTACCGTCGACAAAGGGAACAGATGCCGGCCAATCCTGCGGAAGTGCACGCGGCCGACGAAGAAGGCATCCACATGGATCTGCTGACCTCGCCGGTGCGCATCCTCGGCGAAGGGGGAAAAGTGGTTGGCATGGAATGCATTCGAAACGAACTGGGTGAGCCTGATAAGAGCGGGCGAAGACGCCCTGTACCCGTTGAGGGGTCGGAATTTGTCATTGAGGCCGACGTAATCATTCCGGCCATCAGCCAGGAACCGGATCTTTCTTTTCTCGAGGAGGACCACGGTTTCCATATCAGCCGATGGCATTCATTTGTGGTGGACAAAAATACCCTGGCCACCAATGTCCCGGGATTTTTCTCCGGGGGCGATGCCGTCACTGGCCCGGCCACGGTGGTTCAGGCCATTGGCGCAGGACACCGGGCAGCCGTTTCCATAGACTGCTACCTTCGCGGGAAACCCTACAAGGGATACTGGTATCCAAAGCCTCATCTGATGGTGGATCGGCTCGAATTGACCGAAGAAGATGGAAAACTCGTCCGTCCGAAAATTAGGGAACTTTCTGTTAAGGAGCGGGTCAATAACTTTAAGGAGGCCGAACTGGGCATTGACGAGAAGACAGCCCTGCTTGAGGCCAGGCGCTGCCTGCGCTGCGATCTGTAGAGTCTTATAGCTCTTAAGATAAAGGATAAGACAAACAAGGTGTTGTTTGAAGGAGTCAATGTCATCGAGAAAAAAAGCCTGACTTTAAGCGATATCAAAGAACTTTTGCATGCAGAAGTCATCGTTGGCCATGATCGAATGGATATTTCTCTAAGGAGAGGCGCTGCGACGGATCTCATGAGCGATCTGCTCACGGGAAACAATGATGGC
The DNA here is from genome assembly GCA_013349725.1 of Deltaproteobacteria bacterium. The sequence goes on from DUZB01000151.1 coordinate 7,615, forward strand.
GTGGTCTTGTTGACGGGACTTTGCAATGTGCAAGCCATACGCACATCCGTCATTGCCGGCGTAGCCGCAGTGGTGCTGGTCAGAGGAAAGCAACCCACGCCGGAGATCATCGCACAAGCCCATAACCATGGGTTGCCTCTTCTTTCAACCCCTTTTACCATGTTTTCCTCCTGTGGGAGATTGTTTTCCAAAGGGCTTCGAGGCGTTGAAGAGAAGATCCGGCCGTAGGGTCCTCCTCACGGATCTCATACACCGTTCTCGTCCCGCAGTCTTTTTTGGTCCCCCCACGTCTGGGAAACAGGTTGTGTGCCCCATATGCCCGGACTGAGAAAACACTTCCATATCAAGGCAAGGGATTTCGCAAAGGCTGGAGAAAGTTCGCTGGCCGTTCAGAGCCTTCTCAAATCGATCGGTTTTGACCCGGGACTCGTGAGACGGGTTTCCATCTGTGCCTATGAGGCGGAGATGAATGTGGTCATGCACGGTGGAGATGGCGTGCTGACCCTGACCGTGGCCCCCAGAAAAATTATTCTGGATTTCAAAGACGAAGGCCCGGGGATCGAAAATGTCGAGCTTGCGCTGCAGGAGGGATACAGCACAGCGACCCCCGAATGCAGGGAAATGGGCTTTGGCGCGGGGATGGGTCTTCCAAACATCAAGAAAAACGCCGATTCCCTGGAGATTCATTCTGAAAAGGGAAATGGAACCCATCTGGAAATTTCCATCACGGTCAGAGAAATGTCATGACGGAATCCAAGCCTCTTCAGGAACCGATCCATTATGTTCATGTGGATGAAAAAATATGCAACGGTTGTGTTCTCTGCATGAAGGCGTGCCCGGTAAAAGCCATACGCGTTCGAGAAGGCAAAGTGGCTCGGATCGACGATGCCAAATGCATTGACTGCGGAGAATGCATGCGCATCTGCCCGAGGAGCGCCATAAAAGCTCTGATGGGCACGAAACATAAAGGAGGTTCCGTCCCCAGAGATTACTTCACCGCCGTAAGCGCCTCAACAGCCTTACTTGCCCAGTTTGACGAAGGAATATTGCCCAACGACATCCTTCTTGGACTCAAGAGGATGGGATTCAGTTATGTACATGACCAGACCTATACCAATGAAATGTTCAATGTGGCCATTGAGCTGTTCATCAAAGAGCACCGGGAGAAAGATGATGCTGTTTTCCCCCTCATTTCTCCCATCTGCCCGGTGGTAGTCAAACTTATTGCCCATAGATTTCCCTCCCTGTTAAAAAATATCCCCCCACTGCTTACGTCGCGGGAAATCGTGGCAAGAGAATCCAAGCAGCGCTTTGTTGCAAGATACTACGGTTGCGAGGAGGAAAATATTAAAGTCGTACATATCACTCCGTGTCCCTCAAAAATGATCTGCATCAAGGAACCTATTTTTCAGGGAAGCTCCTATATCGATGAGGCGATAGCCATCAGCAGCATCTACGAAACATTAAAGAAAAATATTCAGAGTGTGGATGAGGATATTGTGCTCCATCACGCTGGGGGGATCGGTCTCGGATGGGGCATGTCGGGAGGTGAGATTGCCGGCCTTGACTTAAACTGCCTGGCGATTTCCGGTCTGCAGGAGACCATTAAATACCTTGAAAAGGTGGAGATGGGCCTCCTGAGTCACATAGATTACATTGAATTCAGGACCTGCCCCGTGGGCTGTCTTGGAGGCCCTTACACTGTGGTGGACAAATACCGGGCCAGACATAACCTCCGAAAACTCATCCGTATGTTCGGGGAAGAAAAAAGGGTTAAATATGACTATGTGAAAAAATTATATGACAAAGGCTGGTTCCATGGGGTCAGCCCCACCCTTCCCATGAATGGCCCTTTAAAACAATCATCCATCTCCGATATCTCGGCGGCCATAGAAAAACAGAAAAAGGTACAACAGGTCCTGAAATGCCTGCCCCGCAAGGAATGTGGGGTCTGCGGCTCTCCCGACTGTCCAACCTTTGCTGAGGATGTGGTTGAAGGAAAGGCAATCCTGAAGGACTGCATTTTTCTCCGGAATGCGACTGAAAAAAACGGAAAGACCATTTAGGATTTCGGATTTGGACCTTGGACCTT
>DUZB01000287.1 GCA_013349725.1 Deltaproteobacteria bacterium
CTTTTACAGCCTATTTTAGAGCTGCCCGATTATGATTACGATTAAGATTATGAGTAAGAAAATAAATCTAATGGACCACGTTAGAACCAAGCCCGATGAATTGTTCTGAAGGGAAATGGAGGTGCATGTGTTTGAAAAGCAATCGGCCAGGCCCGCCTGCAGCGCCATTTGCGCAAGCAATGCGGGCAGGGAAAATCAGGACCGGATTCCCATTGATCTTGTAGTAGATGGGGGCGTAGCTTTGACCATGGTGGAAGACCAGGAACCGGTTATGAATTCGAGAATCCTGGTTTCAAATGGGCGTATCGTGGCCATAGGGAGAAAGAGGGACCTGACCATTCCCAATGGCGCCTCCTACGAACTCCTTGACGCCACGGATTGCCTGGTGATGCCTGGCCTGATCAATGCCCACGCACATACGGCCATGACCATTTTTCGAGGGGTTTCAGACGATCTGCCTTTGAAAAGATGGCTTTTTGAGAAAATATTTCCTCTCGAAAAGGAATTTCTGTCCTCGGATACGGTTTACTGGGGCGCCCTTCTGGGGTGTCTTGAAATGATATCCTCCGGGACTACCTGTTTTGCTGATGGATATTTTCTTCAGGATCAAACGGCCATGGCGGCGGATGCCGCGGGACTACGTGGAATCATAGCCCAGGGAATCATCGATTTTCCTGCACCGGGGGTCCCGGATCCGAAAGAAAACATTGCTGTAGGCCAAAGGTTCATTCAGAGATGGAAGGGCAAATCTGAACTGATCACGCCTGGGCTTTTTTGTCACAGCCCACTCACCTGTTCCGAAAAAACCATGTCGGATGCGTGGGATTTGAGCAGTGAGCATCACCTGCCTCTCCAGATGCATCTTTCAGAGACAAGAGAGGAAGTGGAGGCAATCCTCTCCAATACGAAAAAAAGGCCGGTCGACTACCTGGAAGGACTCGGGCTTTTGACGGATCAGCTGGTAGTTAGCCACGCCATTCATTTGAGCCATGAAGAGATTGTCCTCCTTGCCAAAAGGGGCGTTGGGGTCGTGCATGTCCCTGAAAGCAATATGAAACTTGGTTCAGGTGTCGCAAATATATCACGGATGTTGTCCTGTGGAATGGACGTAGGTCTGGGTACGGATGGCTGCTCATCCAATAACAACCTGGATCTTTTGTGCGAAATGGACAGCGCCGCTAAGCTCTCAAAGGTCTTTGAGAGGAACCCTGCTAATATGAAAGCCCGGGAAACTCTCAAAATGGCTACGCTGGGAGGAGCTTCCGTTCTGGGGCTCAAAAACGAGATTGGGAGTCTTGAAAAAGGCAAAATGGCCGACATGATTGTTATAGACCTGAAAAGACCCCATCTGTGGCCTGTCTATAATCCCTTTTCGACTGTGGTATACTCTGCAAATGGCAGTGATGTCAGGGATGTGATTGTAAATGGGAGAATTCTCATGAAAAACAGAAATTTCATGAATCTGGATTCCAATGAAATCATGTGCAGGGTAAGGGAGATCAGCAGGAGGATCGCGAGGTTTTTTTAAAATTATTTGCCATGTGCAACGATTACTGCTATACGCCTTGGAAGATCCGCGTCAAGGCTCCCATTCAACCTTTGTTGATTTAGGGTAAACCGGATGAGATCGGAGTAGTTTTTTAAAAGTTCATCATAAAAAAGGCAATAGGTTTCCATGCGAAAAAAAAGAAATATCGGTTTGTTTCTGGCAATTGGCTCAATCGTTGTTGTTCTTGGTTCTCTCGGCTGGTTTCTGACCACGGTCTTTGAATCCGAGGTCCCATCCATAACCGTGAACCCTCTGCCCGAGTTTCTTTCCAAGAAGCAGGAATTCACCTTAACTGTTCTTGACCTGAAACGAGGGTTGAAACAGCTGAAAGTGACGGTCAGGCAGGGCGGAAGGGAGATTACCGTACTCGAAAAAAAATTTCCGTTTGAAGGTCTGTTTAACGCTGCAGGCATACATCAATTTGATATTGTTTTCAGCGTGGACCCTTTTGCGTTGAATCTGGCTCAGGGGCGGGTGGATTTGATCGTGAGTGCATGGGATTATTCAAGAAGAAAAGGTGGAGACGGGAATCTTTCTTTGTTCGAACACAAAATGGTTGTGGATACCATTCCGCCTGCTATACGGACAATCAGCAGACTTCATTATGTGAATGTGGGAGGAAGCGGGCTGGTTGTTTATCAGACGAGTTCTGACGCAGTGAAAAGCGGTCTTTATGTGGATGAAATCTTTTTCCCCGGCTACCCCCTGGCAACCGATTCAAAAGGGGGAAATAGGGCCTGTTATTTCGGCATTCCCCTCCATTCAAAAGGAAAGCCGGATATCTATTTATGGGCGGAAGACAGGGCGGGAAACCGAGCCAAAACAGGGTTTTACTGCCAGGTGAGGAAAAAGCGTTTCCCCACGGATAAAATGAATATTACGGAGAGCTTCCTGAAAAAGATATTGCCTGGTTTCGCCCCCTATCTTGGAAATTTGAATGCGGATGAGGTTACCAAATTCTTGAAAATTAACCGTGAGTTGCGAGAAGAAAATGCCGGAACGTTTTTTGACCTCAGGACCAACACCAGCCCTGAGAAGTTGTGGGATGGAGTCTGGATCAGGTTGAAAAATGCCGCAACAATGGCCAAATTCGGCGAAAGGCGCTTCTATTACTACAAAGGGCAGGAGATTGACGAACAGACTCATATGGGAGTTGATCTTGCTTCACTTGCCCATTCAGGCGTTCAGGCCGCCAATAATGGACGAGTGATTCTGGCCGAGACCCTGGGTATTTATGGCCTCGCCCTGGTCCTTGATCACGGCCAGGGGCTGGCTTCCATTTACGCACATCTGAGCGGCATCAATGTGAAACCGGGCCAGGAAGTGTCGAAGGGAGAAATCATCGGAACAACGGGGCAGACGGGTTTGGCGGGAGGCGACCATCTGCATTTCGGTATTATGGTGGGCGGAGTTCCGGTGAACCCTGTGGAGTGGTGGGACAGCCACTGGATAAAAGACAATATCATGAAAAAACTTGAACTTGCAGAGAACCCGTAACATTTTTGGGTATCCTATTCAAATTCCCTGACAATGGATTGTAGGTTCAGCGAAACCATTCCGCCATAAGGTCTTTTTTGCCGCCGCATGTGGAGGAGCTTTATCCAAGATGCGGCGGCAAAAAAGACCTTATGACTCCATTTCTGCCTGAAGTTTTTCCATATCTAAAAGCATGGATATTTCGCCATTTTCCATCATTCCAACGCCGGCGAAGATCTTTGCTTTTGCCGGAAGTTCACCTACAGGCATTGCCATCAGAGGTGTGTTTCCGATAATCGAGTCGACCTCAAACCTCATCCCTGCAGAATCGGAATTTGAGACAGTCTCATTATCCGGGCTCTTGAGCCTTAGCACTCAACCTCGCAACGGGATAATTTTCAAACAGGCTCTTAGCAGAAGTGCCAGAAAGCCGAGGATCAGCTTGTTTTTTTTATGTTTGTTCTTCCCATTGGTTCAGGTCCTCCATTGCAATAATCCATCCGGCGATTTGATCATTCAATTTTAAAATCGAAAAAACCAGGCCCACTTTTCGGAATCCGATGATCATGGCAAGCGATACCTTTTTCGGCTCCTGGTTCTTTGCCACTGCTTTAAGTTTTGCTATGATTTCCGCTTTTTCTCGAGAGGGGAACAGATGGGTTATGGGGATGTTCAGGATGTCCTGGATGGGCCTGCCGGTCAGCTCAACCACCATCGGGTTGCAATTTATGACCTTTGCGTCCCGATCAACCACAAGAATGCCCACCCCGATGTGATCAACGATTGCCTTTTGAAAATTGACTGTCCCTACCAGTTCAAAGGTCGCTTCCCGCGGGTAGAAAGTCCCGGCAGCAAAGAAATTGGAGGTAGTTCCATCGGTCCGTTTTCCCCCCTCCAGTTTCTCCAACAATCGGTCAAACTGCTCCGACATCTGTTCAAGAGGACCTTTTGCAAAATAGAAATCCGCCCCTATTTCAGCAAATTCTTCCTCACGTTCAATGAAGGTGCTCGAAACGGCAACGATGGGGAACGAGTTATCAGGGAATTTTTCCCGAACAAATCGAATCACCGACGGCCCATCAATTTTGGGCATGATGAGGTCCAGAAACAGGACATCAACAGGCCCATCTTTCAGCTTTTCTATAGCGTCCTTCCCATCATACCCCTTGATGACCTGATACCCCTTTTTCTCAAGGGCTTCCGAGAGAAACTCCACGAAAAAGAAGTCATCGTCAATGACCATACCAATCTTAGGCATTTTTTTACTGCCTCCGGGAATTAGGCGTTTAATCAATACAAACCCTGCGAACTTCCTTCATATCGGTCAATCCGTTGAACACTTTACGGATGCCATCCTGTTTGAGAGTGGTCATTCCTTCTTTTAGAGACAGAAGAAACAGATCCTCGGTGGATGCAGCCTTCTTGACTAATTTCTTCATTGCAGGAGTGCCTTCCAGCAGTTCGTGAATCCCCATACGCCCTTTGTATCCCGTTCCGGAGCAGGCGTCACATCCACCGCGCTTGCAAAGGGTTAATTCGGGAGAATATGCTATTCCGGCTTCCTCTAAATGATCACTCCCGTATTGACCGACGATCTCATCAAATTCTTCCTGCGAGGGATGATATTTCACTTTGCATGGGCACAATTTCCTTACGAGGCGCTGGGCCAGGACTCCTAAGATGGCGTCCGAGAAATTGAGCGGATTCAGCCCCATGTCCAGCAGTCTGGTCACCGTTTCCGGCGCGCTGTTGGTGTGGAGGGTAGACAGCACGAGATGCCCGGTCAATGATGCCTCGATCCCGATGTGGGCTGTTTCGTGATCCCGCATTTCGCCTATCATGATGACATCCGGATCCGCCCGCAGGAAAGACCGCATGACTCTTGCAAAATCAAGTCCTATCTTGGGTTTGACTTCCACCTGTCTCAGGCCTGCCTGTGTGATTTCCACGGGGTCTTCAGCCGTCCAGATCTTAATGCCCGGACTGTTGATATGGCCCAGAGCAGAATGGAGGGTGGTCGTTTTTCCTGAACCGGTTGGCCCAACGGCCAGGATAAGACCATATGGCTGAGACAGGATCTTCTTCAATATTTGCAGGTTACGCTCATTCAGCCCCATATCGGAAAGCTTTAATGCCCCCGCCTTTGCCAGGATTCTCAAAACGGCATCTTCCTGATTGTCTGCTGTGGGAATGGTCGCCATGCGCAACTCGAAAGCGGGGACGCCCTTACGCCTGAATTTAATTTTCCCATCCTGGGGCAGACGTTTTTCGGCAATGTCAAGGCCGGCCATTATTTTAAGTCTTGAAAGAATTCCTCTGGCCATGGAATTGGGGACGCCGGTATATTCCTGGCATACGCCGTCGAGCCTGAAACGGATGGAAGTTTTTTTCGAGACCAGCGACGGTTCCACATGAATGTCGGAGGCGCCTTTTCTGTATGCCGCTACGATGATCTGGTCCACGAGTTTTACCACCTGGCTGGATTCCTCGTCAACCAGGTTTTCTTCCCTTTCGTCCTCTTCTTCGACCTCCATTTCAAAGGTGACGTCCGGAATCATATCCAGCTCATCCATCATATCTTTGATTGAATCTTCCGACTTTCGGTCAAAGAAATGGGTGATAAACTGTTCTATATCCTCCTTTGTGCCTACGGTGAAAAGGGCCTTTTTGGTTTTTATGAGAGCGCGGATCTGGCTGGTTTTTCTCAGATCACCGGGGTTGTCTATAATAATCTCAACCCCTTCCTTGCTCCAGCTCAATGGAACCCACAGGTCATGGAGCAGAAAAGCCTTTTTAAGTCCGCCTATCAGCTCGATTGGCACGGGCAGATTGGGATCAAAACTTCTGAAAGGGCAGTTATAAAAAAGAGAAAGAGACTTCCCAACATCTCCTTTGTTCAATTTGAAATGCTTTATGAGGATCGATTCCACGCTTTTCTGCAGTTTTTTGGAAAGTTCCAATGCCTGCTGCAGATTTTCCTGGGTCAGCATTTCCTTGTAAAGCAGATAGTCATATCTTGAACCGGAAGACAATTTTGAAATGACATGATCCATTTTTTCTTTGATCTGTTTATTCTCGGGGTCGGATTTTTCCGCCGTTTCAAACAGTTTCAGAGCCAGGTCCAGTTGTCCGTTTTTCTCCATTTCCAGGCCTAAGAAATATTTGACACCGGCCATTCGTCCCGCATTCAAATTTTGTTTTTCGACTGCATCGTTTATTCGTTCCAGGGTGTCGCGCGGAGATTCACTCTTGGATAGGCAGCCTAAAAGTCCCGGGATTATTTTAGATAAGGGGTAGTTACATGCAAAAAGACGGCTGTATTCTTCGACAGCAGCGTTAACCATCCCAAGTTCCCGCAAAGAGTCAGCATTTTTAAGGACTTCTCCAACGCTCGTCGAGACTTGTGGTTCCGACGCCAAGCCAGGATGGTTTTTGGGGGCAGGACCCTTATCGTTTCTCAGGGTATCTGCTCCGTTGATCTGTAAACCGGCTTTTCCATTGCTTATCATCAATGCCAACTCTCCATGATGTGGACCCGCAGCCCCGGCTTTTATAAAGGCTTGATTGAAGTATTGTTACAGGTTCGCCGGCAGAATTGCCGGATATGAATGTGCCGGGACCGTTCAGCCATTCATGAGCCGAACAAGGGTATTATCTTGAAAATAATCAACAATGTTCAAACATCCATAATCCTGTTGAATATGGAACATTCTTGAAAGATCCAGACCCAGTGCATGGGAAAGGATGACCCGGTTTACGGCGCCATGGGCCACAATAGCAATATTTCCGTTTTCGTGCCTGGAAAGAATATTTTCAAAAGCTTTCATGATCCTGTTGGACAACATGGCGACCGATTCGCCGTTTCCAGGCGCTTCAAAATGAACAATGTCTTTCTGCCGTTTTTCCAGTTCCTCGGGAAAACCGGTTCGGATTTGAGACAAGGTCATTCCTTCCCAATTTCCAAAATGCATTTCCCGTAACTCTTGAAGGAAATGGATGGGTACATTGTGGTGAGTAGCAATGAGTCGGGCGCCCATGGAAGCCCTTTTGAGATCACTGGAGTAGATGCCTTCAAGTTCAACCAAACGAAGCCTTTCAGCCACCTGTTTCATCTGCATGATGCCCACGCCGGTCAACTCAACATCGGTGTGCCCGAATACCGGGAAGTTGTCATAGCCGACCACCTGGCCGTGTCGTATAAGGTAGATTCTTTTCGATTTTTCCATGCCTTGAAGCATAGAACATGAAATAAATTCTGTCAAAAAAAAAAGACGGTTGACGATTTTTCTCTTTTTCTGATATAAATGCCGCATTAGGTGGCGTGAGAAATCTTCGAATAAGATCTCGATGGTTGCCTATACAACCCATTCACGATAAGGAGATGAAGACTATGACAGAAAATATTACCCCGGATGAGACGTTGGACTGCAGAGGATTGAGCTGCCCCATGCCCATACTCAAAACAAAAAAGGCCATTGGAAAGATGAATTCAGGGCAGATTATCGAAGTATACAGCACTGACCCGGGAACAAAAAATGATCTTCCGGCATTTGCCAAGAGAGGGGGACATGAATTTCTTGGTGAAAAAGAGGATGAGGGATTCAGCCGGTTTTTTATCAAAGTAAAATAGTTTGTGATCGACAGTCCCGGACACTGCATGGAGGCTAAAAAAGTTATGGCAGCATCTTTGGGAATTTTCGTAACNTCNGACAAACATCTGGATAAGGTTATNGACCTTTGTAAAGCCGCTAAAGATAAGGGAGTGGAAACGACTCTCTTCTTCAGCCATTTAGGGACCCTNNTGACCCNGGACCCNCGATTTGGAGAGCTGGAAGGTCTNGGGAAACTGGCNCTNTGTAACGTGGGGTTTGAGAGTCANGGTTTGAAGCCACCGGTCAAGGGCATNGGAGAAAAAGACTATGCCACCCAGGCGAGAAATGGCGAAATGATTGAAGACTGTGACCGTTATGTGGTATTTTGAGGGGGGATGTNNAGAATGGAGAACATCAAACATGTGGCTTTTTTGATCCGCAGAAAAGAGGANCTCTGGGAAGGTTCCCGCTCAACTCTGGGGCTGGCGGTGGAGAATTTNTATTCGTATATGTTNGTTCTCAATGTTGANGTGGATATGACCGATGCCTTTAAGGAAAATCTTGAATGGCTCGAAGATATGGAATGTGAATATTATTCCAATAACAAGGTCAATGTGGAAAANCACGGCTTCCANTATATGAGTTTCGAAGATATTGGCCGGAAGCTGAAAGAGATGGATCTTGTCATCCCTTTTGGGGGNTAANCATGAAAACACTTTTNGTATTTAAATCNGAACCTGATGAAACNACACGGGCNCTGGAAGATCTCGTCTCNGAAGANGAGGAGATCACCCGTTTTTCCCTTTACGGCNAAGATGCCGATTACGGNAAACTGGTCGATCTTATTTTCGAAAATGAAAAGGTCGTCTGTTGGTGGTGATTGGCTGAACAAAAAAGCCCCCCCGCTTTTGCGGGGGGGCTTTTTTGTGTGTATCCATTCTGATATTCGGGTAAGTTTGCTACCAGTCTTGTTCCGCGTCCAGATCGATTTCATCTCTCTCGTACTGGGCGTCTCTTAACTCATTGGCTTTCTGGACCTCTTCTTCGTTCCATGGCTCCACAACCAGGGAATCCGCTACCAGTTCCCACAGGTATTTGGTTTCGATGTCCAGACCAAACTCCGGTGTAATCGCCTTCATGATCTGATCCCGGCAGTTGTGGCAGGGCGCCACGACCATTTTGGCCTTGGTGTCCATGATCTGTTTGGCCTTGACGCGCCCGTAATAGATCCTTTCGGCATCATAGGGCATAGCCCAGGCGCCTCCCCCTGCGCCGCAGCAGAAATTATTCATGCGGTTGGGGTGCATCTCCACATAGTTTTCACAACACTGCTGGGTAATCCACCGAGGTTCCTCAAAAAAGGCCTGTCCAAAGGCCTTCATGCCTTTACGCCCGTAGTTACATGGATCATGCACGGTAGTAAGTTCTTCGTGGATCGATTTATCCAGCTTTATTCTTCCTTCCTCAATATACTGTTTCAGCAACTGGTGAACGGATACAACATTGTATTTCTCAAAAACCTCGGGGTACCATGTTTGCAGACCAAGCCTGGTCGCGTAATAGGCATGGCCTCACTCGGGTAGGAGGAGTGTTTTGACCTCCAGCCTCTCCATGTGGTTGACAATTCGGCCCACGAGTGTTTTCATGGACACATCATCCCCGGAAAAAAGTCCCCAGTTGACGCCCTCCCATTCCGTCGATGGAACCGTCCAATCTTCTTTGGCTGCATAAAATATCCGCCACCAGAACTTCATGTCGTCCGGTTCCCCAAAAGGCTCTTTTGAGTTTACGGTCACCATGATGTTGGCGCCTTTTTTGTCCACAGGGACGTAAAACCCGGACAAACCTTCATCTTCATCCATCTCTTTGGAGAGATCGGCTAAAAGAAAAAGGAAGTCCTCTTTTGGAATCCCCAGGTTGTTCCCCCTCTCCAGGTCCATCACCACTCCCTTGTGGATGGGGCCCGGCACTTTGTCCCGTGCGCGGAGTCCCCGCGCCCGGCGAAGCATTTTCAAAATTTCCACACCCTGGGGGCAGGCATATTCGCA
>DUZB01000158.1 GCA_013349725.1 Deltaproteobacteria bacterium
GGTATCCCCGCCTATTCCAAACCAATGGCATTCGGGGCGCTGCTTCAGCAAATCAAGGTACGGCAGGATTTTGATACTTTCATCCTCGGCTATGGAAGCCTCTCTCTCGATCCCGATTATCTGAGGAATTTTTTCATCTCCAGTAACAATAAGCCGAGGGGATGGAACATGAGTGGCTATGACAATCCGGAATTCGACAAGATAGCCAATGAGTCCGCCAGCGCCATGAACATGGATGAGAGGAGAAAACTGATCTGGGAGATGCAGAAAATCATCATGAGAGATGTCCCCTACCTCCCCCTGTATAACCCGAAACTTATCGAGGCCGTTCGAAAGGGAACGTTTAGCGGATGGGTGCAGATGCTTGGCGGTGTAGGAAACATGTGGTCGTTCTGCCAGTTGAAGCCGAAATAGGAAGAAAAAGAATTTGGACGCTGATAAACGCAGATCTTCTCTGCTTTTTACCATGACTATCCGAGGCTATCTGCGGAAATCTGCGTCCAAAAATCTTCCATTTTTTACCGTCACAAAGGTTGAGCTATGGAATTGAGGAAATACATAACCGGAAGGCTGATGCAGATCGCTCTGATTTTCTTTGTGATCCTTACGGTGTTGTTTTTGCTGTTCCGACTGGCCCCGGGGGATCCGGTTACCAGAATGGTCGATCCGGACATGACCCAGGAGGATTCACAGCGCCTCATTGCCGAGCTTGGACTTGATCAACCCCTTGGCATTCAATATGTCATCTACGTCAAGAACTTTTTCATGGGGCGTTTCGGGTATTCCTTCCATTACGGTGAACCGGTCGTGGATATCATCTGGGATCGTCTGCCCAACACGGTTCTGCTGTTTACCACTTCTATTATCCTTTCCGCGCTGGTGGGGATTTTCCTGGGTAAAATCGCGTCATGGCATAAAGGGAAAAAAATTGATTCTTTTATGACGATCGGCGCGCTCGCCACGCACACCCTTTTTCTTCCCTGGTTAGCGCTCCTGATGATCTGGGTCTTTGCCTACAAATTAGGGTGGTTTCCCATTACGGGCATGATTTCGGAGGAAGTCTGGCTTGATCCCGAGTCGGGTTTTGTGGCCAAGGCCCTGGATGTGCTGTACCACATGGTGCTTCCATTAAGTACCCTGTTCCTGATCCACTTCGGATCTTATCTGCTGATCATGCGCAGCAGCATGCTGGAAACCCTCAAGGAAGATTATATCCTCACGGCAAGGGCCAAAGGTCTCGAAGAAAAGGCGATTAGAAACCATCACGCAGCGCCCAATGCCGCCCTGCCGGTTGTTACCAGCATCGGTCTGAGTCTTGCTTTTTCCATAAACGGGGGGGCGCTGACCGAGACGGTGTTCACCTGGCCGGGGATTGGAAGGGAACTGGTCTCGGCTGTCAGTCAGAATGACTATCCTCTTGCACAGGCCTCTTTTCTTTTGATTGCCATTGTTGTCCTTATTTCCAACCTGATAGTGGATGTCCTGTACGCGTACCTTGATCCAAGGATCAGATATTGACCGGTGAGGTCCCATGACGAATGCGGAACAAAAAAAGCAAGTAGAAGCACCTGTTCGATTCCCCTGGCTTGAATCGTTCCTGGAAGGCTGGTCCATATTCAAGCAGAATCTCCTGGGGAAGATCGGTCTCAGCCTCCTCGTCATGTTTGCCCTCATGGCCGTGTTCAGTTATCTCCCCCCCCTCATAAACCCCATGTATAACCCGATGACCGGGGTTGATCCCAACATCTTAGGATGTACCGGGCCGAGCCTGAAACACTGGCTGGGCACTGATTTCATGGGAAGAGATATCCTGAGCCAGCTCCTTGCCGGGGCCAGGGTGGCCTTCATGGTAGGGGTGTCGGCAGCCGTCATGAGTATTGCTCTCGGAACTGCCATCGGCATGACCGCAGGATATTTAGGAAAATTTACCGACACGGTTCTCATGCGGCTGGCGGACATGATCATGGTCATGCCGACCCTCCTGGTGGTTCTGCTGTTAGCAGCCGTATTCGGACAGCTGAACATCTGGACTATTGTTCTTATCATTGCTCTTTTCCGGTGGCCCGGCGTTTCCCGGATCATCAGGGGCCAGACCCTTTCCCTGAAGCAGAGACCTTTCGTGGAGGCCGCCAAAGTTGCCGGCGCATCCCATATGCGGATCATTTTTCGCCATATCATGCCCAATGTACTCCCCCTGGCCTTTCTTTTCATGACCTTCAGGGTTACATCGGCCATTATTACGGAGGCAGCCCTTGCTTTCCTGGGATTCGGGGATCCGGGAACGGTAAGCTGGGGGATGATGCTCCAGTGGGTCTGGAAAACCGGCAACATGTTTCAGGCCCCCTACTGGCTCCTTCCTCCGGGAATATGCATCTCCCTGATTACCCTTTCCTTTTATATGCTGGGAAGGGCCATGGACGAAGTGCTTGACCCGAGATTAAGAAAGGAGGACCAGACAGATTAAATGCCTCTTTTAAGCGTGGAAAATCTAACGGTCGGTTATAATACCAAACATGGGCCTCTCAAAGCCGTGGACAGGGTCTCGTTCACTCTGAAAGAGGGAGAATCCCTGGGGTTTGTGGGCGAGTCGGGTTGTGGCAAGACCACCATGGGAATGGCGTTGATGGGCCTTCTGCCTCCTAACGGTTCAGTCAGGGAGGGGGAAATACTCTTCGAAGGCACGGACCTGTTGAAGCTGTCTTCGGAGCAGATGAGACAGGTCAGGTGGAGCGAAATCGCCATGATTTTTCAGGCGGCCATGAACGCCCTGAATCCGGTTCAGAGAGTCGGCGCGCAGGTTGCAGAGGCCATGCTGGTTCATGACGATTTATTGAAGGAAGAGGCGGCCTTGGCCAAAGTTGAAGAACTTTTTGACCTTGTCGGGATTCCCAGAGATCGCATGCTCGATTATCCCCACCAGTACAGTGGGGGGATGAAGCAGCGGGCCATCATTGCCATGGCCCTCGCCTGCAACCCTAAGTTGATTATCGCCGATGAACCGACTACTGCATTGGACGTGATTGTGCAGGACCAGATCCTGGAAGAAATGAAGCAGTTGCAGAAAGAATTCAATCTGAGCATTATCTTTATCTCCCACGATATTTCCATTGTTGCCGACATGTGCCATGATATCGGGGTGATGTACGCGGGGCAGCTTGTGGAATACGGACCGAGGGAGGCTGTTTTTGAATCTCCCGTGCATCCCTACACAAAGGCCCTTCTTGCTTCCTTCCCCACATTGACAGGCGAAAAGACCGATTTGGCCCCGATTCCGGGGGAAACGCCGAATCTGGTCCGCCCCCCTGCAGGATGCAGGTTCTGCGACCGTTGTACGAAACCGGGATCCACCTGCAAGACGGAGCCCCCCCAATGGGTGGCCATAAGCGAAGAACATAAGGCTCTGTGTTGCAGGTGCAAATAGAGGGACCTAAAGGAATATGAATCCAAAAAACGATCAGATTGTCCATATTGAGGATGTCTGCAAGATATACAAGGCCAAGGGATCTTTTTTCGGGACTCACAAGAAAGATGTGGTGGCCCTTGATCGGGTAAGTCTGACCATTCCCCGGGGCGAAATATTCGGGCTGGTGGGGGAGAGTGGAAGCGGAAAAACGACCCTGGGTCGTCTGCTCATCGGGCTCGAAGAAACGAGTTCGGGGAAGATGTTCCTTGATGGGGAAGAAGTAACTCATTTGAAGGGAAAAGAGCTGAAAAGATTCCGGCGCAAAGTGCAGATGATTTTTCAGGACCCGTACCAGTCCCTCAATCCGCAGCGTTCCGTATTTGATACGGTATCCGAGCCACTAAAAATTCACAAAATAGGTCTTGGTTCTGACAAGTATGAGAAAGCTCGGCAGGCCTTGCAAGCCGTAGGGCTTGCACCTCCCGAGGATTTTCTCCACCGGTATCCGCACCGTCTGAGCGGCGGCCAAAGACAACGGGTCGCCATTGCCCGGGCCATGATCCTGAATCCGGAATTTGTGATTGCCGACGAACCGACTTCCATGCTGGATGCATCCATTTCCGCGCAGATTTTTAACATCCTGCTGAAAATGAGGACTGATTTTGACGTGACGCTGCTTTTTATTACCCACAGCCTGGCCGCCGCCCGTTACCTGTGCGACCGGATAGCGGTTATCTATAGGGGAAATCTCATGGAAATAGGGCCCGGAGAAGAAGTCATCGGCAATCCCATTCACCCCTATACAAAGGCCCTGCTGGATGCCATACCCAAATTTGGGCAAAAAGAGACCGCGAGACGGTACGGAACACTTCTTGTTAGGGAACGTAAGGGGGGCAATGGGGGCGGATGTGCTTTTTTTTCCAGGTGCAGCGTCGCGGAAGAAGGACAATGCAGCATGGTAAAGCCCGTGCTGAGCGAACGAGGCCAGGGGCATCGGGCTGCCTGCTTTTTCTGAGATTCTGTTTGACCTATAAGCCGTTTAAATGATGCTGATACAGGATCTAGAACAGATAAAGCGACTTTTCAACAGGCTCGATGGTCCTATCATCGGCGTCGGCATGACCGCTTTTTCAAGAATTGTTCCCGCCTCTTTTCTACCATCCTATCGTATCATCTGTAACCAAAAAACTTGTGATCTTTCCCTCGTGAGAGAAAAGGTCCCTGTTTTCTGTCTTGAAGAAACGTTGCGGGACGACTATTGCAACCATGTGGAGAATTCTTTTCAGTTGCTCTCCAGCCCTTCTGTAGCCGACAATATGAGCAGACAGACGGGACCCAAATTCCTGTTTCTTTACCAGAGCTATCCGGAATTGGAAAAGCTTTCCGAAAAGAAGGGGTGGACACTTCTTGCCAACCCATCTGAACTCCGTGTTCGAGTGGGAGAGAGGTCATTTTTTGAAAGGGCGGTATTGGATCTGGGCCTCCCGAAAATTCCCGGGGGAATTTTTCCGTGGGGTGTGATGGCGGAGCGAGGCTATGAATACTGGGTGAAAGAACTGGGTCCGAAGTTTGTGGTTCAACTTCCTGAAATACTAAAAGGAGGCGGAAGGGGAACGTTTTTTGTAGGATCAAAAGGGGATTATGATTCCCTGCGGAAACGGTTGGCGAATGGGATCTGGCGTGGAGTCAGGCTCACATCTGTTTTGGTTCGTCGTTTCCTGGAAGGGATTCCTGCGAGCGTGGCCATCTGCGCGACCAGGAACGGGGTCCTCATTTCGAGACTTCAAAAGCAGCTTATCGATCTTCCCTATTGTCGTGGGTTTGAGGAAAACGGCATATTCTGCGGGCATGTCTGGGGTGGGGACGACTGGCCCGAGCCCGTTTTGACCAAAGCGCGGGAACTGGCGCGAAAGGTGGGGAAAACCCTTGCTTCCCTGGGCTACAGGGGTGTTGCGGGAATAGATTTTATCGTGCAGTCGGGGGAAGAAAAGGTGTATCCTGTGGAAATCAATCCACGGCTTACGGGCGCTTTTCCTGTACTTTCTCTCCTGCACTTGATGCACGGTATTGTACCCATGGAAGCTTTTCATCTCCTGGAGTTCCTGAATATGCCGTACCGGCTCGATGTGGAGAGTCTCAACAGGCAGTACGCCCAACCTTTGAATGGGAGCCATCTCCTTGTATTCTGCGGGACCGACCGAAAAGCAGAGTCTTTTAGGCCGCTCAGAGCGGGTATCTGGGAATACAACCGGGAAAAAGGGACCAGTTCCTTTCTGAAGGGGTCCTTCGACTTGGAAGAGGTGAAGAACCCATGGCAATTTATTGTCGCGGATGGCCCCCCGGATGGCGGGACTGTTAAATCCGGTTTCACGGATCCGCTCCGCAGGTTGTGCAGGATTCTTTCCCCTTATTCCATAGAGAAAGAAAAGGGGCTGCGGGAGGAAATTCCTGCCATCATAGACTGGATTCAGAGACAGTGCATGGCTTAAGGGTAATGAAGAGACTTCCTTTTATCATATCTATTCCGCATTGCTCATGGAAGGTTCCTGCGGCATTGAGAAGCACGCTGGATCTTACCGATGAGGAAATCATTGAATCCATGGATAGGGGGACTTCTGAAATTTTCGGGTCCCTGCCGTCCAGGGCAACCCTGCGTGCCCAATGGAGCAGGTTGATTGTGGACCTGAACAGGGATCCCGACAGGAGAGACCGTAAGGGGGTGGTGCCCCATGTGGATTATCATGGCCGCGTTCTTTACAGGCCAAGGGGTGTTCCCGATGAGAAAGAGATCCGATTCAGGATCGAAAGGTATTATCTTCCCTATCACGACCGTTTGAAAGAATCGCTTGAAGATCCTGAAATCAGGGGAATCATCGATTGCCATTCCCTTTGCGAGGTGGCGCCCGTTGAAGCGCCCGATGCGGGAGGCAGGAGAAAGGATATCGTTCTGGGCAATAACGGAGACAGTGAGGGAAACCAATCGCCCGGAATGGGAAAGCCGACAGCCTCTCCCGAAACCGTTCGAATGCTTAAACGTGCTTTTCAGGAGTATGGATTTTCCGTTTCCATCAACAATCCATACAAAGGAGGTTTCATCACCACGCATTATGCACGAAGATTTTCAGGAAATGACAAATTTTTCATGCAAATTGAAATCAATCAGGGACTTTATCTCAATAGCGAAAAGAACCGGATTGTAGGGAGCAGAATAAAAGACGTTCGAGAAAGAGTACATAAGGTTTTTCGATCTTTTTCTGTAACTTTTTGACTTTTTTGTATCTTTATAATATTGATGGTCCCGTAAAAAGTCAAAAATTATTCGTTTTCGTCATTCCCGCGAACGCGGGAATCCAGAAACATCAGGTGCTTATGGACTCCCGCGTTCGCGGGAGTGACGGCNTTGGGGGCTTTTTTACGAGACCATCAATATTAAATTGGGAATTATTTACGTTTGCCTATTATTCACTGGAGGAATTCCGTATGCCCTTGAAAAGCCATTCTAAATTATGGTTATTGTTCTTTATCTCTTTTTTTATTTTATACTCAGGATGTCAGAAAGAGGTGGCAGCCGGTCCCATGGCCCCGGACTTTTCCCTCAAGGATCTGTCTGGTAAAACGGTTTCTTTGAGCAGTTACCGTGGCAGAGTGGTTCTCCTCGACTTCTGGGCGACCTGGTGTCCCCCTTGCCGGATGTCCATTCCCGAACTGGTGGGTCTCCAGGAAAAATACCGTGATAAAGGGCTGGCAATCCTGGGGTTATCTGTGGATGATCCCCAGAGAGTGTCAGATAAGGATCTGAAGGAGTTCAAGAAGATGGCGAAGATAAATTATCCGATTCTCCGAGTCGACCAGAAGATTCTGGAGGATTATTTCGCGAAACAAAGAATGGCTATTCCCACCATGTTCATTATAGATGGAGAAGGCAAAATCATTGAGAAAATCCCCGGATTTCTTCCCGGGGCCTTGGAAAAATCCCTGGAACCTCTTTTGAAATGATCATTGATTTTCATACCCACGTTTTCCCTCCCTTTTTCAGGGAGAACAGGGCGGAATGCATCAGGCGCGATTCCGCATTTAAGACGCTGTATGACTCTCCGCGAGCGAAACTTGTGGGAACCGAGGAACTCATCCGGAGCATGGATGAAAACGAGGTGCAGAGATCGGTTATCTTTGGTTTTCCCTGGGGGGATTCGGAACTTTACACAAGACACAATGACTATATTATCGAATCTGCAGCAAAGTACCCGGATCGCCTGACGGGATTTTGCTGCTTTTTTCCTCTTGCACAAAACGGCGCCGAGGAGACCGAAAGGTGTCTGAACCAGGGACTCAGAGGGGTTGGAGAACTTGCCGTCTACGGATCAGGGATCACTGGTGCAGTGGTTGAAAACCTCAAAGAGGTGATGTCTCTCTGCCTGCGGCACAACGCCCTTTTCATGCTTCATACCAATGAGCCTGTTGGACATGAGTACCCCGGAAAAACCCCGAATACGCTTCTTCAGATCTACGATTTTATCAAGGCTTACCCTTCCAATCGTATTATCCTGGCCCACTGGGGCGGGGGGCTTCTGTTTTATGCCCTGATGAAAAAGGAGGTGCGGCAGACGCTGGAAAATGTGTGGTTTGATACGGCTGCGTCTCCTTTTCTTTACTCTCCCGGCATGTACAGGATCGCAGGCGAGATCATCGGTTTTGAAAAAATCCTCTTCGGAAGCGACTACCCCCTGTTGAGTCCTGCCAGATATGTGAAGGAAATAGCCTCCAATGGCCTGTCCGCGGATCAGCAGGAACTGGTCCTGGGTCTGAATGCCGAAAGACTCCTTACCCTCCAATAGCAGACATTTCTCCGGAATAGGACCAGGTGGTTTTTTCGCAGGAAACCTGGTGGCTGTGGGGTTTTTTGTGGGCTGTTTTTAGGAAAATACGGGCGAGTTCTCTGTCGGATGCGCCGTCCCGCAAGGGGCCTTTGATGTCCGCCTCTTGATCAGACAAAAGGCACGGCCGCAGTTTGCCGTTTGCCGTGAGCCTCAATCGGTTGCAGGTCTGGCAGAAATGATTTGTCAACGGGCTGATAAAACCTATTTCTCCAGGTGCGCCCTCAAACGTGTAGCGCACCGTCGGGCCATCCATCCGGGCCCTCGGCACCTGAATTAATTTCCCCACTCTTTCCAGGGATTTCTTGACGTCGGCATTGGAGATATAACTGAATGGGACTGTATGATTTGTAAGACCAATGGGCATATATTCAATGAATCGGATATGGAAAGGAAAACGCAGGGACAAACCGGCCATGTCTGCCACTTCATCGTCATTGATTCCTTTCATGACCACCATGTTAATCTTAATGGGATGAAACCCGATCTCCTGCGCAAGTTCAATGCCCTCCCATACCTGCTCAAAACCATCATACCCGGTTATGGTTTTGAACTTTTCTCTGTTCAAGGTATCCAGGCTGATGTTTATTCTTCTGATGCCCGCGCTTTTTATCTTTTGAATTTTATTCTTGAGAAGAATTCCGTTGGTGGTCAGAGAAATGTCTTTGAGCCCGGAAATAGAGGTGAGACTGGAAAGAAAATCACAGAAACCGCTTCGAACCATGGGCTCCCCCCCCGTAAGGCGAATTTTATCGACGCCAAGATTTGCGGATATGGATACCAGTCGAAAGATTTCTTCATAGGTTAGAATGTCGTGGTGTTTTAGTTTTTCAAGCCTTTCCTGGGGCATGCAGTACACACAGTTCAAGTTGCATCTGTCTGTTATGGATATGCGCAAATAGTTCAGATGTCTGCCAAGATCATCAATTAAACGGGAGCTTACGGTTTCCATTGAAATAACTCTTTGTTTCAGATATACTTTCAGGTTGATGTTTACGGTCTTCAAAAAACTTTATCTTTATATAACTTGCAGGGTGGAGTCAATCTTTAATAGATTAAAAACATGTACGCATCCTATTTTGGTCTCACGGAATACCCGTTCTCCCTGACCCCTGATCCCAGGTTTCTTTTCATGAGCCGAAGGCACAGGGAGGCTTTGGCACATCTTCTTTACGGGATGAGCGACAGGGGAGGGTTCCTTCTCCTGACGGGAGAGGTGGGAACAGGGAAAACAACCCTTTGTCGAAGCCTGCTTGAGCAAGTTCCGGAAGGGGTCGAAATTGCACTGGTTCTCAATCCGAAGCAGACCGCCCTGGAACTGGTGGCCTCCGTGTGCGATGAGTTGAGAGTTCCCTATGATCCCGGAACGACCAGCC
>DUZB01000387.1 GCA_013349725.1 Deltaproteobacteria bacterium
GATATCCCCGGGATGATGGCGCGCCTTAAAAAGGTGGCGGAAGAGGAAGAGTTGCCCTTAGGGGATCGAAAGATGACCTACAACAGCAGACGGGCGCAGGAACTCTCCAAGTGGGCTGAATCGAAAGGGGTTGGGCCTGCATATCATGACGCCCTGTTCCGGGCCTACTTCGCTCACGGCACGAATATCGCGAAAATGCCTGAGCTGGTTCTTCTTGCGGAGTCCCTGGGACTGGATGGAGTGGAAGCGAAACAGGTACTGGAGCAAAGGACGTTTAAGGAGGCCGTGGATGCTGACTGGCAGCGTTCAAGAGAGCAAAGGGTGAGTGCGGTCCCCACGTTTTTCATGGGGGGCAGGAACCTTGTGGGGGCGCAATCCTATGCAGTCCTGGAAAAATTTGTGCAGGAAGGAAATACGGCAAAGCGCTCATGACCTCTGAAATTCCTGAAAATTTCAAGCCGCTTGAGATAGTGGACAAGCCGATCTTTGACCGATTTCTGGCTCTGGACCCTCCCGAAATTTCTGAACTGTCTTTTACCAATCTCTTCATGTGGCGTAAACGGAACCGACCTGTTTGGCTTGAGCAGGATGGGTGTGTATCCGTAATCATGAGGCCCGAGAACGGAACCCCGTTCGGGATTCAGCCTTTTGGACCAGGGGACAAGGAAAAAGCGCTTCTCGCCCTTTTCCGATATCTACAGAACCTGTCCCAGCAAGTGGAAGTCCGTAGGGCAGGGGAGGGATTCGTGGAAAAGTGGGTTGACCGGGAACGGTATTCCTGCACGTTCGATCGGGACAACAGCGACTATGTGTATCTGGTGCAGGACCTGATCGACCTGGCCGGAAGAAAATACCATCGCAAGAAACATCAGTTGAATCGGTTTACCAGGAGTTATACCTTTGAATACAGGGAGATGGACGCGGAGATGGTGGAGTGCTTCCTCGATATGCAGGAGGAATGGTGCAAGATGAAGGACTGTGAGGATAACCAGGATCTTGTTTCGGAAGATTACGCTATCCGGGAGGCTTTGACCCATTTTGAAGAACTTGGTTATCGGGGTGGGGCCATACAGGTCGATACCAAACTGGAAGCCATCTCGCTGGGAGAAATGCTGGATTCTCAGACGGCCGTGATCCATGTTGAAAAGGCCAATCCTGAGATACCGGGGCTTTATACTGCCATGAATCATCTCTTCTGCCGGCACGCGTGGAGTGGCGCCCGATATGTCAATCGGGAGCAGGATCTGGGCATCAGTGGTCTCCGGACGGCCAAAGAGTCTTATTACCCGCACCATATGGTCCGAAAGTATACTCTGACACCCAAGCTTGATGGGCTCATCACGGATTAGCGTGATACGAAGGTTTTTTTCAAATAGGCCGTGTTTGGGAACCAGGTTTCAGGTGTCAGGTGTCAGGAAAGAAAAATCTGGCCCCATTCGAATGTTTCGTAATAATATCCAATAGCTGCGTCTTTCATAGGCGCAAAGTCCGGGTAGCAGGCCCTGAAACCTGACACCTGAAACCTGAAACCCCAAAGCAATGAAGTCTCATGTACCCTCCTTTTTGTGTATCAGATCAATGATGGTTACTTGGGGAGGAGACAAAAAACGCAGGGGCGGTCCCCAGGTTCCGGAGCCGCGGTTTACATAAAGAAAAGATCCGTTCTCAAGATCCAGGAGCCCCGCATCGATGGGATACATTCTCTTGATGATAAGGCTGAATGGGAAGATCTGGCCCCGGTGGGTATGGCCGGACAGTTGAAGATCGAAAAGTCCGGCACTTTCTTTTGCCAGGTAGGGCCTGTGTTTCAGGAGCAGGATAAATCGATCTTGTGGAAGACCTGAAAGCAACTGTGCTTCTGTTGCGTTTTCGTGGGAGCCGTTATGTCCCCCCCTTGGATCATCCACACCGGCGATGGTCATGACGCCCGGGATATCTACCTTCTCCCCCCGCAGAAGCTTAAATCCGGCCGCGTTGGTAAAAGCCAGGGCATGGTTTATCCCCGCATGAAATTCATGGTTTCCGGTGACGGCAAATTTTCCGTAACGGGGATTGATTTGACGGAACCTGTCCGCCATATGGCCGATATTGTCGATTTGTCCATCCACGAGATCTCCCGACGAGACCAGGATATCCGGTTTTGCCGCTTCCACTTTCCTGAGAATCTTTTCCAGCCTGCCATCCCGTACGATCAGCCCCAGGTGCACATCGGAAATCTGTACAATTCTCACCCGACCCTGTTTTTCACTGATTTTTGCTGTCTCGATGGTGATATGTTCGGTCGTGATGTGAAGAGCCTCGAAGTAGGCGTATGAGCCGATCACAAGAGTAATCGTTGCGGCAACGTAAAAGAGTGTTTTCGGAGAGAAGCCCCGTGTCCCGGAAGTCTTGTTGAAAACCCAGGCTGAAAAAGAAAGCAGCATGCGGATAAGGTCAAGGACGAACGCGCTGCATATGAAAAGGAAGATAAACCCCATCCAGGTGAATCCCACGTGGGCCAGGATTTCCGGGAGCCGCTCCATTCCGTCCCTTTCAAGGACCCGGACGATGATGGGGCAGAAAACCATGAAAGCCATAAACAGAACCAGGAACAGCAAAAAGATCTTGCTTGAAGAGAACGCGGCCCTTATCTTCAGGTAGGCATAAAAATGGAGAAGGCTGTAAAGGGTCACAAAAACAGTGAGAAAAAGAGAAAATCGCAATTCAGAAGACTCCTTCAGTCCGGAAAATTTGAAGATTGTTTGATGGCGGTATTGACTCCATCCAAATTCAATGGTCTATAAAATATGTTCGTGTGGCGAGAATACAATCTTTCTCTGAACTCATAATTCATAATTCATAATTCATAGTTTCAATATGGTTCCCATGTCCCGTCGCTGGTTCATCTTTTTTATCACCTCATCCAACTTTTTCCTGTCCCAGTTCTACCGGGCCTCCAATGCGGTGATCGCCAATGATCTACTCGTTGATCTTTCCCTTGATACAAAGGGTCTCGGAACCATCAGCGCCGCCTTTTTTTATGCATTTGCCCTGACCCAGATCCCCATCAGTATTCTTCTTGATCGTATTGGGCCCAGGCGAATGATGACAGGACTCTCCCTTCTGGGCATTGCGGGCGCCTTCATTTTCGCGAATGCCCATTCCATGGGGATAGGTTTGTTAGGGCGGGTTTTTCTTGGCATGGGCATGGCCTGCAATCTCATGGGGTCGCTCAAGCTCCTGACCGTGTGGTTCAAGCCCGCGACATTCGCAACACTTGCCGGGGCGATCTTTTCCATCGGGACGGTTGGGAATATGGCGGCAACAACGCCCATGGTTTTTCTCGTCCATGCGGTTGGATGGCGATATTCTTTTGAAATTATTGCGGTGGTGAACATTCTTCTTGTGCTGGCGCTCTATGTAGTTGTGAGGGACAATCCCCCGGGAGAGCCCTCTACCGGCCCTGAGAATACGTTTCAAAATGAGCAAGGCGCCTTTTCGGGGTTACTCTTTCTTTTCAGAAAGAAGGAATACTGGATTATCTCCGTGGGCAGTTTCGTAAGCTATGGAATTTATGCGGCGTTTCAGACGCTTTGGGCCGGTCCCTATCTGACGGAGGTGATGGGGATGAGCGTCATGAACGCAGGTCACCTGATTTTTCTGATGAATGTGGGGGCGATTCTTGGGTCACCGGTCTGGGGGGGCTTGTCGGACAGGTTCTTTAAGACACGGAAATGGCTTGTTACCGCAGGGCTTGTGTTTGTTATTCTCATCATGCTGCTTTTTGCAGGTCTTCCGATGGGAGCGGGGTTCGCAGTACTGGCGCTCCTGTTTGTGAGTCTCGGTTTTTTCAGGGCAACCGCTGCGTTGATGTATGTGCATATCAAGGAAAGCATGCCCCTGTCCATGGCAGGAACCGCGATGACCGGAATCAATTTCTTTACCATGATCGGTCCCGCCTTTTTCCTTCAGGGCCTGGGAATCCTGATGCAGTCCCTTTATCCTCTTTCTTCGCGGGGGCCCGACGCCTTCATTGCATCTTTTCTTTTTTGTGCTTTCTGTTTATCAGTGGTTGCGGTTGCCTACGCTTTTACCAGGGACACCATGAGAACCCAGGGATAAGCACGGGGATTGTCGCTAAACGGCCTTTTTGATCAGTTGTTCCAGTTGAACCTTTCGAGATCCCTTGTCATACCAACCGGCAAATATGACCAGGTCCATGTGATCTTCCAAAGTGGTATAATCTCTCACCTTCACGCCTTTTTGATCAGCGCTTTCCTGGCTGAAGACACGGATATCAAAAGCGCTTTTTGAGCTTTCTTTAGCTTTCCTTACACATTTCAAGCTCCAGACCCAATCCGGATCTAAATTTTGCTCCACTACCAGATGCCGTCCTACGTTCTCAGGGAGCTCTTTTGGTTTTTCGAGCTTCAGGGAGTTTTCGCCGGAAAGAGCGATTGATGATTCCTTCTTCTTCCAAATTTGCCAGCCCATAATTTTCTCCTTTGATAATTTCCAATCCAAAATTTGTCTTCGTTAAGGGTATTTTGAAAAGATATGCATATTCCATGCTAAATTTTAACTTATTGATTTATTGAGATATTTTAACAAGGAATAAGGTTCTTTCCTGAGCAATCGGAATCGGAACGGCGCATTTTTCGAGTTGAAAGGAGTGGGCGAATGCGTGGTATGGCATATAACTATTTGAAAACAATGACATGATTTCTTTCGGAACCGGCGGTTCTGAAAGAAAGGATTTACAGAACCACAGATTCCGGGCAAACAAAAAGAATTTCTACAGGTTTTCAAGGAAGAGCTGGGATTTGAGCCGTCCTTTAGTTCTCGATATTGGCCGGGATGGTGGTGATGGGCAGTGTGACCGTGAAAGTGGCGCCTTTTCCCTCCTGGCTGGCGGCACGAATTCGTCCCCCGTGTTTTGCCACGATCCCCTGAGATACACTCAGTCCCAGGCCGGTGCCGCTTCCTTTCGGTTTTGTGGTGAAAAAAGGATCGAAAATGGAATGGAGGATGTGCTCGGGAATGCCGGTTCCGGAATCAATGATTTTCACTGCCACATATTTGGGGTCGTCCGCGGGGAGCACCAGAACTTCTATCTTGCTCCCCTGGGACGAAGCGTCGATGGCGTTGAGAATGAGGTTCAGGAAGACCTGCTGCAATTGCTGGCTGTCGCCGTGCACTCGGGGCAGGTTCCCGGTCGATTGGAACAGGATCTTGATCCCGGAAAGCTTGATCTGATTCGAGGCCAGGGCAATGGTGCCCTGAAGGAGTTTGTCCAGCGCTAACGGCTCCAACTCCGAACTGCTCTCCCTGGCGAAGTCCAGAAGGTTGCTGATGATTTTTTTGGATCGGCCGGCCTCTTGGACCACATCTTTAAGCATATCCTTTCTTTCACCATCGTCCAGTACTTCATAATCTTCCAGAAGCATGTGGGCCGTGAGGGTGATGTTGTTTAGCGGGTTGTTGAGTTCGTGGGCCACTCCCGCGGTCAGGGTCCCCACGGCCCTCATTTTGTGGGATTGAACCAGGACCGCTTCCCGGTTTTCCAGCTCCTGGATCATCTGATTGATGGCCAGGGCCAGTTCAGTAAACTCGTCTCTGAAACGCTTGGCAGGGGTGATGGGGGTGAAATTGCCCGACGCAATGCGCTGAGCATAGGCGGAAAAGCGACTGACGTCGCCCAGAATACGGCTCCCCAGGAAGTAAGCGTTGGCGGCCAGAAACAGCATGAGAAAAATAAGGGAGTAAAAATGGAGTTGCCTGGATCGGGCTAACATCTTACCCAGGCTGGTTCTTTCCCGTTCCATGAGGTCCTGCGCCAGGGAAACCAATTCACGTCCCGATTTTCTGACTTCGATCTCCATCTGTTCTTTGCTGGCTTTTCCTATGTTGCCGGACGGCCCGCTCTTTTCCGACGTCAGAAGATGCTCCAGGATCTCTCCATAGTGATTGAGACCGGATACCATTTTCTGGTAACTGTCCTGACCAAGGACCTGCCTCAGTTCCTCGATGTTTCTTTCAAAGACGGCTTTGGCCTGGTAGACATTTTCGAGGGCGTCATTCAAGTTGGTGGCGTAGAGAAAAAAGTTCTTCTCAAATCGCCTTGCCTGAATGATTTCCACGATGAAATCGTTACTGATTTCCAGAAAATGGAGCTTCTTTTCCACTTTGGAGTTGGCGTTGCTGAGTACGCAGGCGGCTACGACTGCGAAAAGAAAAACAAGGAAAAAGCTGGCACAGATCTGTAAGCGAAGGCTGACCCGTTTTCGGGAGAGGAGGGCCTCTCTGGCAACCTCTACCGCCTTGATCCGTTCATATCGGCCATCGAGGCTTTCCCTTTTTTCTGTCCCAGTCGGATGGTCTTTGGCGGCTTGATTTTTGGGATGCATATGACTCTCCGCAATGGACGGCTCCCATGACCCTCTGAGGCCTTGGTTCTAACGTGGTCCATTAGATTTATTCTCTTACTCATAATCTTAATCGTAATCTTAATCAGGCAACTCTAAAATAGGCCGTAAAAGAGGAAGATTATGATTACGATTAAGATTATGACCTTCCGAACGTACTCTCGACTAATTGGATCAAGTGGGCGAAATTAGAACCAAGCCCCCTCTGACTCAGGATCTGTCGCCCTCTGAAACTTCGAATTCGATGTTTGAACCCAGTGCTTTGGCAGCCTTTGCGATAACCTTCCGCAAATCGTCCGGTTTGAAAGGCTTGGCGATGAAATCAAACGCGCCTTTTTCCATGGCCTCTCTTGCCACAGCCATCATGGCATAGCCGGTGATCATAATAACTTTGGTTCGTTCGGATGCCTTACGCACGTGTTGCAGCACCTGTAACCCGTCTACCTCGTCCATCCGAATATCCGTTACCACGATGTCGAATTCTTTTTGGTCGATTCGCTCCAGGGCCTTTTTAGGGTCTTCAAAAACCTCCACGTTACACCCGATTTTGGCTAAGGCCGGTTTCAGCCTCTTCCCAACAATGGGCTCATCATCCAACAGCAGAACTTCCAATCCCTCTGGCATTTTTTGCCTCCTTATATGATAGGTTATAATGCGGCTATGCCGCACGAAGCTGAAAGGTGAAAGCTGAAAGGTGAAAGCCTTTCGATCTATGCCCTTTGAGCTTTGAGCTATATCCTTTGATCTTTGAGCTTTATGCTTTGCGCCGGCCCGTAGTTGGATCAGGCGCTTTCTGCGGCCTGCCGAAAGATATTGCTGACCACATGGACCTCCACATAATCCACGCCCGGGATTTTGCTTGCCAGGGCCCGAATGTTTTCCGCCTTTTTTCGCTTTTCCCTTTTGAGCGCTTTGGTGCGCACCACCACCGTGGAGCCTTCTGCCGTTACATTTACATCCGGATACTTTTCCATGAGTGCTAACCTCACTCGAATGGAAAGCTCTTTGTCCTTCAAGCATTTGATGGAATAGGTCATGGGCTGGAACTTTCGGTACGAAACCGTCTCCGCGATGGTCTTCACCGCTTCATCGGGCTCGATCTGACTCAGACTGATGACCATGTCGTATTCGGAGGGGTCCGTTTCGTCCCTCCTGAAAATGTCAAGGGACCAGCGTCTGCCGGCGGTTTCCTGCTTCTTGATAATTTTTCTTGCCTTTTCCAGCCCCACCTTCCTTTCAGAGGCGATCTGGGAAGCCCATTCGTCTCCATTGGAGAGGACCCGTATCTTGAGCACGTGGGAGACGCCCAGGACATAGAGATGGGCCGCCAGGCCGTGACAGACCACGTTGTTGTCCAAAAGACGAGACATAACCGCTGCCTGGACGTTTGCCAAGGCACGGTTTTCAACCTTTGAGGAGAAGCTCAGAGGGGAAGAGGACGTCTCCAGGGAATTGCGGATTTTGGGCTCCGGGATATGGGAGTTACGGGCTACTTCACCCAAAATCTCCCTGTCTACGAAAGCATACTCCGTGGCCTCGGCCACCTTTTGCGCGATTGCGCGTCCGGTCTCATAACGATCTGAAGAAATCAGGATAATGGACATGATCGAATCCTCGTAGTGAAAAAATGGAACTCCAGTTTCATGGGGTATGGATGATTACACGGATTTCGGGGGCAATTTCTGGGTGGCGTGAACCTCCAGGTCGTTGACCCCCTCCATCTTGTTTGCGATTTCTTTGGCCTTTTTTCTGATTCTTTGAATATGGTGATCGTTTCCCTTGGCATACACCAGAATGTTGCCATATTCGCTCTTGACGCCGATATTGTCAAAGGAATCGGACAGGGCGGCTTTCATTTCGGAGGCCATTGCGTAATCTTCTATCTTTTGTTGAGCCTGTTTGGTGGTCTTGAAAGGCTCTCTAATGGCCGTATCACAGATGATGTCCACGGCATCCTCTATGGTGAGTTTGTGAATATGAACCACCAGGTCGTACAGCGAACTGTCACGGGGATCCGCCCCGTAAAGGGTTTGGGTCCATTTGCGGCGTTCCTCATCGTCCTTCAACAAGAGGGTTCGCGCCTCCGTTTTTGAAATTTTTTCCCGTTCCATCTCGGCCTGGACACGGTCGGCCAAATCGGCAATCACCCGCACTTTCAATACATGAGGAATGCCTTTGAGAATGAGGTGCCCGGCCAGACCATGGTAGACCACGTTGTCTTCTTTCGCATATCGGATCAGTGCACACTGAATATAGGAAATAAAGGCCTGTCGGTTGCGGGAAAACCGTTCCAGAATGGATGGCGCATCGTGGATGGCGCGCACCAATCTGATTTCAGGAATATGGAAGTGTTCGCTGGCATCCAGGAGGACCTCCCTGCTGATACACTTGTATCCCAGACGGGATGCGACCTTTTCCGCCACCTCCTTTCCCTTGCTGTAGGATCCGCGAGAAATGGTGATAATGGCCATGGGTTTACTCCTTTCTCCTTATTTTTAGACGCCGTAAACGAGCTTGATCATGCCGATCATGACCACGATAAAGACAATACTAATGACCCCCCCGGCCTTCATGAAATCCACACTGCGATACCGCCCGGGACCCATGTACAGGGCGTTGACCTGGTGGGTGGGCAGCATGAACGAGTTGCTGGTGGCTAACCCCACTACGAGGGCGGCCATTCTGGGGTCCGTGTGGGCCGCAATGGCCATGTTGACCACCAGGGGGACCAGGAGAACCGTGGCGCCCACGTTGGAGATGACCAGGGTGAAGATGGTGGAAAGTATCCCGATGACCGTTAAAAGGACAATGGGTTGAACATCCCCGATAGTGTGTAAGATGGCATGAGCGATCCATGCCGCGGTCCCGGTTTTTTCTGTGGCAATTCCCAGAGGGATCAGCCCGGCCAGGAGGAAAATGGTGCGCCAATCCACGGATTGGTAGGCCTCGTCAATGGAGAGGACACGGGTGATGATCATGCCTAAAGCGCCCGTCATGAGACTGACGGAGAGCTGGATCTTGAAGATCAGCACCATGGACAGGGCAACGGCTAACCAGATGCCGGCGAAGATGGCTTTT
>DUZB01000187.1 GCA_013349725.1 Deltaproteobacteria bacterium
AGCGACAGTTTGTCCATCGAGGCTTCCGGGCAAGTGGCCGGACTCTGTGCGGCCGCCGATTGCGGGGTAGGAGTGGACATCGCTCTCAAAAACGCCCGGGAAAAACTGGAGCAACTGCCAGGTCCGGTTCGGGGGTCTAAGCTGGTTCAGGCTCCGGGTACGGGTAGAAAACGTTTTATCTGCTTTGATGAAGATGTGACAATCAAAAATATCTATCAGGCCTGCGATTTGGGTTTTGACAAAGTTGAGCTGACCAAACGATTTTCCACCGCCGGACTGGGACCGGGCCAGGGCGGCATCCCCGGACCGAACCTACCCATGATTGTCGCTCAATACCGGCAATACTATGGGGATTCCAGCGCCACTGTCCTTCCGACCACTGTACGCCCGCCCCTTGTTCCGGTCTCTTTGTCCACCTATGCGGCAGGTAATCATGATACGTTCAAGCAGACCCCGTTACATGCGGTTATGGAAAGAACACCTGGCGTGGTCTTTCGCCGGGCAGGAGCATGGAAGCGGGTGAGGTATTTTACCGATGATTTTACCTGTCGCAGTGAAATTGAAAACGTCCGAAACAATGTCGGCATCATGGATGCAAGCACACTGGGCAAATTCCGTATCTTCGGTCCAGATGCGCTCAAGGCCCTTCAAAGGGTTTATGTGGGGGATATGTCGAAAATCTCGGAAGGAAGAATTAAATATTCCGCCATGTGTAATGAGGACGGTTGCCTCATGGATGACGGTGTTGTCACCAAAAGGCGTAACAATGACTATTACTTTACCTCATCATCAAACCGGGCAGACACCACGGTGGAATGGATTCGGTATCACACCCGGCATGAGAACTGGGATTTCAACTTGGTAAATCTTACGGACGCCTTCGGCGTTGTCAATCTGGCCGGTCCCAATGCCCGCGGAGTCCTTGAGAAGATCACGGATGCCGACGTGTCCAACGAGGCCCTTCCCTATGCAGCGTATCGAGAGTTCGACCTAAGGGGCGCTATTTCGATCAGGGCTATGCGTCTGGGTTTCATGGGAGAGCTGTCCTATGAATTGCATGTGCCGGCATCCTATATGCGGTCGGTATGGTCGTTAGTATTACATGCCGGCGGAGACTATGGTATCCGGCCCTTCGGTCTGGAGGCCCAGAATGTTCTGCGCCTGGAAAAGGGTCATGTGATCATTGGACAGGAAAGCGAGATAAGAACCACGCTGCATGATCTGAGGTTGGGTTTTTTGTGGCACCGTCAAAAGTCGCTCTACAAGACGGTGGGTGCTCCCGCCTTAAAATTCACGGAACATCAGGACGGTAGGATGAAGCTGGTGGGATTTAAAATGGAAAACCCTGAAAGGCCGGCCAAAGACGGCGCTATTATTGTGGATAAGACCATCCAAGGGCATATCTGCACCTCACGCTACAGTTTCACCCTGGGAGAGTCCATAGGACTGGCCCTCGTGGCATCCGATCTGGCCGATATGGGAACCCGGTTTGAAATTTTTGAGGACAATATGGGTGACAGTCGGTTGTATGCGACTGTTGTTCCTACGCCCTTTTATGACCCGGATGGAAATAGGCTGAAGATGTGAGGTTGGTAAATGGAAAAAATTCGAAGATATTCTCCGGTGACCTTTAGACACACTCCAGCCCGAACCGAAGAGAGAAATGGCTGGGAGATCGTGCTTGAGTATGAAGATGAGGCAAAGGGTCCGTTTTTAATCGATCTGAGCCACATCGGAAAATGGGACGTCCAGGGTGAAAATCTTCCAACCCTTCGGCCTGCCGGGATCATCATACCGGAGGACACTGATCTCTGCGCTTTTACGGAGGAATATTTTGTAAATCTTATAAAATGGAACTGGGCCACAATCTGGCATTTTTCTCAAGAAATGCCTGAATTTGCCGACCACTTTGCCTTCACCAATGTCACCGAGGCCTATGCGCTTTTTGCACTCCTAGGCAAAGAGGTTTTTTCAGTTATGGAAAAAGTCGCAGCCCTGGATCTCCTTTCCCCTGAGAGAAAACCACCTTTGTTAATGCTGGGACCGGTGCTTCACATTCGAAGCCAGGTGGTCGTGCTGTCAAGGGAAGGCGATGGTTCTGCCGTACTGGTTGGATGCCCGCGGGGCTACGGTCAGTCAATGGCCTATGGCCTTCTTGATGCGGGAGATGAATGGGGCCTGAAACCAGGCGGCGAAAATATATTCACGAGAATGACGACCCGAATGCATAAGTAGCCTCCCAGGTATTTTTTTCTTTTGAACTTCAGCATATGGAAAACGACGACAAGGCAGTACAAGCGAATACCTAATCAGGGATAGAGTCGGGAGCAGATACACGGCCCACTTGCCCCCCTTTTTCCTGCACTGGGAGTGCCAGCCAAGTTTAAGACAGCAGAATCTCTCTTCTCTGCATATCTTTTTCATTAGATCCATTGAACGGTTTTGTTCAAGGCCTGGGGGATAGGCGCCTTTTTCACGCCGACCATCGCCACGTAGTATAGTGGGCTGCCATCGACCATAAGCCTGTGGCAGTATCGGTGTCTCACTCTCAGATTGAAAATACCGCCGTCAATCATACCCTTTACGAGATTGAAAAAATCTGTGGAATCGCTCTCTTCAATGAAATCCTCTTTGATATTGAACGCTATCCAACCATCTACGGCAATC
The DNA here is from genome assembly GCA_013349725.1 of Deltaproteobacteria bacterium. The sequence goes on from DUZB01000187.1 coordinate 2,668, forward strand.
AGGTTATAACATTCTGCAAAGGCGGACGCGGGAATATCACCGAACCCTAGCGCGCCTGATGTAACCAGGCAGTTAAGATTTTTGGCTTCCAGCGCCCAAATCAAACACAACAAGTTCAGATATAGGAGCTGACGATTTATTGATCTGTTCAATCAGCAGACGGGTGATCACATCAGGGGATTTGCATTTGAGTCTTTCATAAAATAGATGCTCGTACAGGCCCGGTAAGGCATATATTTCGTGATAGTCATGGAGCCTTATTTTCCGTTCCTGCCCATCAGACTCAACGACGCAATATTCTTCTGACTGCGTTTTGATTCCAGCGTTTGGTTCCGGAAATGTTATGGAAAACCCTGCCTTCTTCATATAGTCACGACAAGTACGAACCAGACCAATACATTTGCAGCTCATCTGGCCAAGATACTCACCGAACAGCATCTGCGGCCCGTTTGTCATACAAAATCCGTTGAAGCTCCCTATGGGTGAAATAGGGATCATCACCTCTCAAATAAGGGAGCAAAATCCTTTTCTGACGCAGGAGGTCTCTGGAAATCTCCTCGGAAATCTTATCCTGTTCATAAAGCGAGGCCTTGGCGATCTGTTGACCAAAGGGATTGACGATCTCACTCCCCCCCCAGAACCTGAATGTTTCTTTTTGAGGCGCCCTGACACTACTTCCAGGGGTGCTCATCTGGGCTGTCTCAACAGCCAGCATGGATACGTTCTCTCTCCAGGCCTCTTCACCTACGCGGTTCGCACAAATATTATAGATACCAAAGATGCGAGAGTAGAATTTGTTGATTATCTCCCAGCTTTCGATATTAGAGAACTCGGTTCCCATGGAACCCTGAGAAGAGTTAAACAGAGTCACAAAGACATCGGCCTTCTGCACCACACCCAGGTAGGGGAGAGATGGGTGCCACAGGTCATTGCAGATAAAGACAGCGATCGTGAACTCATGGAGCTTGAACACGGGAACCTGCTTGCCCGGCGAGAAGAATTTACGTTCCTCAAACACACCGTAGTTGGGAAGGTTGAGCTTTCGATAGGCAAAAAGTAAATCACCGTCCACCGCCACCAGGGCGGAGTTGTAAAAATTCATGGATGGAGACTCTTCGATAAAGCCCACCACAGCGGCTGTCCCTCTTGTGGCCGCTACCAACTGTTGAATTTCCTTTGAATCCAGTCTCAGGGCCAGTTCGTGGTATCTCTGGCCCACAAAATAGCCTGTCAAAGCAAGTTCCGGAAAGACGATCAACTGGGCGCCCTGTTCCCTTCCCTCGTGGATCTTTTTGACGATATCATCCAGGTTGGCCCCGAGATCAAACAGGATAGGATAGGTCTGGTAAATGACCGCTTTCATAGTTCAATCCTCCCTCATCCCTAATCCAAAAAGTATTTTCCGGTATTCTTGAGGGTGTGATCGTCCCTCATGTAATTTGCATTACTCCCGTTGCGCATGATGACCTCAAAGCCTTCGGGGTCATAGGATACCTCTGCAAGATCCGGCGCGCCTTCGGGACCGGTTTCCCGGCAGAGCTGGACATGCCTTTCCAGTTTGGCAATGGAAAATGAGATAAGCTCTTTCAAGAATCCAAAGGAGTGCCGCATTTGGTGAAACCCGTACTTTTTCATCAGACCATAGCCATAAACGGCCTCTTTTTCGGCCACCTGATTGGGTCGATCCTGGCTCGTGGTGCAGGCTGTCTGAATCGAAGGAATATCCAACTGCTTGTTGACCTTTTCCTGAATCAGGTTGGCAATATTATGGGCCTTGAGGCCGAGATCCACGGCGTAGTTCTTCTGAATATTGGCGATGGAGGGAAGGCCTGCATGGACCACCGTAATCCCTGGATTAGCCAACTGTGCCAGGGCAATGCCGAACAATGCCTCGGCATGGGTCAGGGTGACGAGCCCCGACATGGAATAGGGTCCTGACAGCCCTGCCATCGGCATGGTGGAGACGTAGATGGGAATGCCTTTCCGCACGCACGAGAGAAACGGGTCGATCATGCTTTCAATGACATTGAGAGGGCTGTTAATAATGGAAAACTGGANCGATCNATGTTGCCCCGGGTCTCATGGATCTCCTGGGCCCGTTCGATTCCCTCATCGGTCACTGCGGCCACATAGATCGGCTTGTGGCAGTGCCTGACAATCGTATCCATGACCTGGACTTCCTGCTTTTTGATCAAGACCCCCCTGGCCATGAACTGGATTACGTCCGCATCATTCACGATAGTTGCGATACGGGCCAAATGCTCCAAGGTAGGTTCCACCAATTCCCCGGTCTGATCGTCATATAAAAAGGCGGCAGTGCCGCCCACCCCAAAGGAATCCTCCGGTATCCAGTACTGGTCTCTCTTCGGAGCAGTGCCAAGAACCTGCTCAATAAGGGGGGCCAGGACGTGGATATGTCCTGAGCTTTCGTCAAAGGCTGCGAGGCCCGTATCTTCGAAGATCTGCCTCACTTCTTTGGACACGCATTTGACCCCGACCTCTTCCAATACCCTCAAGGCATCAGTATGTATTTTTTCAAGAAGACTATTTGCTTCAAGATTCATCGATTCCTTTTTCCTCCCTGTCAGACCGTTACCTGCATCCCGTCATAAGCAAATTGTATATTGTTAAGTTCCTTCTGGATAGCTTGATAATCATCATAGCTCCTGTTCCAATACTCCTCCATATGCACAAAAAGGACCTTTTCTGCCCTGATTCGCCGGGCTAAGGCAACCGTTTCTTCAAAGGTGTAGAGGGTCTTCCTCGATATATGGTCGCGAGGGTATTTGAAACCGTGTTTGAGGTTGTCCCCAAATATACCGGGTTGAATCACTAAGAGATCGGCCCCGCGCACATCTTTCCGCTCCTCGGGAAATGGTTTGATATCACACGGGGCGTAGACAATTCTTGTCCCTCGCCTTTCAAAGACATAAACAAAAGATGTCTGGGAACCCCGGTCTATCGGGATGGCTGTAACCTCGGTCTCCCCGATCCGGGTTCCCTGGTCAAACCCTATGCATTCCACAAACCCCTGGGCCACGTAGAAATCGATGAGAGGACCGTATATGGAACGGATATCAACAATTCTATCCATCAGCACCCGGGGCAGGATGAGCCGGATTTTCTTACCCTTGTAGGCCTTCCAGGTGCGAAAATCGAGGGTGATCTGTTCCACCACCCGGAATCCTTCAACATGGTCCGGATCAAGATGCGTGAAGAGGAGATAATCAATGCGATCGATCCCGGCCCTGTTCAACTGAAGAGCGATCTCCGCCGGGGTGTCTATAAGAAGGTTCTCATCGTGCAGAAAAGCAGAAGGGCCGGTCCTCTCATAAGGCCAGCCCCTGGCTCTTGCTTCTTCACACACCCGGCACCGGCAGAGGGGTTTCGGAATTACCATGCATCCCCCTGAACCAAGAATCGTTAAGTCCATCTAAGTTCCCGCCTTTCCAACCGGTAATCATCCCCGTTTTCACTCCTGTCAAAGCGGGATTTTCGTTCCATCAACTCCATGGAAACGGGCTATGGGAAACAGAGTGTAACTTCCCTTTTTCATAGCGATCGAAGCGGAAAGGTTTGAGCAGGGTCTGTTCTTCTCCCAACACTTCTTTGGCCACAAGCTTACCCACTCCGATCATCTTATATCCGTGATTGGAGTCGAGAATCATGTAGCAGTTCTGTTTCATGACATCGAAAATGGGGAAATTATCAGGCGTAAAACAGCCTAATCCCCCGGAAGGCTCGTTCTTGTACATCTGGTATTTGTCCTCATACCTTTTCTGGCAGTGTGCCAAGGCAGACGTCCACATGTGAACAAACTCAGGTGTAACTGTAAAATCGGGGGAGTCAATGCCATAAGGATCCACCTTAACTTCTCCCTCCACGATATATGGGGCCGCACCCCCCTGGACCCCGCCAAAACCAAAGTCAGGCTTATAGTAGATGCCCCACATCTTGTTCGTAATCAGTGATCCGTCCTCGCTGGAATATAGAGGTGCTTCCGAATCTACATGGATCACGGGGGGCATTTCCCCCTGGTTGTTCATGGCATAGGCGGGATCCACGCCAAGAGTTCCCTCCACGAGGCACCAGTAGGTCCACATTTGATTCCCGGGGTGTATGACCCCGTCCGTACCCATGATGTCGATCTCATTGGGAAGTTCCAACATATCCCATAAACCTTTGGCCCACGGACCGGGACCCGCGATCACCTGGTCGCATTCAATAACGCCTTTTGAGGTCTCAACGGCCGTCACGGAATCCTTATCGGTCTTGAATCCGGTTACTTCAACTCCGGTAAGGATGCGGACGTCCTCGGCTTCAGCCTTGTCGGCCAGTCTGTAGAGGGAGCGCATCTGGCTGGCATATCCGCCTTTTTTCTCATGCAGAATAGAAGTAATGCCTTTGGCCTGCCAATCATGAAAGATATTTTCCTTCATGTAATTGAGGCAGTCCCTTTCGCCTTCGATAAAGGCCGATTCATAGCCGATTTCGTTCTGCTGTTTGTGAATTTCGGTTACATCTTCGTGCATGGTTTCAGGAGAGATCTGCATGTAACCGACCGGATGAAAGCCGTATGCTTTGGCATCCTCCTCCCACAGATGAACGCTGTGGGCCATCAGCTTTCGCATGGCCGGTTGAAAATAGTTGTTGCGTATGACGCCACAGGCGATACCGGATGCGCCTGCGCCGATGGATGTCTTGTCGATGACAAGAACATCTTTTCCGGAGCCGTGTTTCCTTTGCTTCAGCTCCTTTGCAAGATGCCAGGCCGTGCTGAGGCCATGGATCCCGGCACCTATGATAATATATTTGTATTGTGTAGGAAATGACATCTAAAACTCCTTTTTTATTTTATTTGAATGGGTCCCACCGAACGGTCTGATTTTCATAAGACGGCGGAAACTGCTTCAAGAACTCATCATAATAATAAAGTTCCTTGAACGAAGCAAAAGGCAAGCCGTATGCGGCTTTGGGCCTCTGTTTAATCTCATCGGGATCAATCTTTTTGGCCACGATTTCATCCATTACATCATCCATCCCGGTTCCCATGGCAAATCTGAGCTTTTCGCGATTGGCAATCTTTTCGGGCAGCATGTCCCTGAAGGCTTCCCTCAAAACATATTTCTCAACCTGCTTTTCCCCATAAATTTTCCATGCCATGGGGATTTTCTTACTGAAAGCCACGACTTTTGAATCTAAAAACGGCGTCTTATAAATAACGGCATTGGCCATCCAGGCCCGGTCCAGGCGTCTAAGCGCCGTATTGTACGAGATATCCAACAGCTTCTGGGCCAGGCGTTCGCGCTGTTCACTGCTCTTCACTTTCGGATTCTTGAGGACCATTCGGTAACCCCCGAACAGCTCATCGGCCCCCTCGCCCACCAGGACGGCATTGGAATGTTCTTTGACCATTCTGGCCACATAGTAATTTGAAATAATTCCGGAGATGCAGTCTTCATCAAAGCTTTCCAGATACCAGACCGCCTCCGGAATAAAATCCGCAATATCTTGATCGGTAATGCGATAGATATGGTGTTTCATGCCCAGGAAATCGGCCATCAAAATGGCATTTTCCAGGTCAGGGCCGGGAAATCGCGCTATCGAACCGGTGAATAGATGTATATCGGGGTTGAAGTTTTTGGCGATGGCGGCAATAATCGAGCTGTCCAGTCCACCGCTCAGGGAGATGGCATTCACATCATCCATTCTCTTTTCCACCGCTTCTATGAGGAGATCTCTCAAGATTGCCGCAGCGTCCTTCAAGTCCCGCGGTTCAGGGACATCAGGTACAAAGGGGTCAAATTCTTTCATCCCGCTCTTTGTGCTGAAGATATTTCCGGCCGGTAGCTCCTGAATATTGAATTGAACATAATCCTTTAGCCCCTTCATTTCCGAACTGAAATAAAAAATGTTGTTGTCAGAGCCGAAAAAGAGGGGCCTGGCCCCCACGGAATCCCGCGCCAAAATAACTTCATCGTTTTTTTCCACGATAGCGCAGGAAAAACTGCCGTTTAAATATTTGAAACAATCCTTCTCATGCTTTTCGTAATATTCCCTGAACAGTTCAAGGTCGGTTTGCCCTTCAGGCCTGTCGTTGAAAAGCCTTCCATCAAACAGGATAAAGGGCGTTTCCTCAAGAGACGTGCAAAAGGTTCTTTCAGGAGATAGGTTGATTTCATTGGCGCCTAAGGCCCCCCTGCCATCGGTTAAGGAACGGACGATGGTATTGTCCGGGCCGCGATGCCGCATCAGTTTCAGGATGTTTCCCATTTCTTTCGCGCTGTCGGTTGAGATTCTTCCGTGCTGCGATACAATTCCTGCTATACTTGCCACTTAAATACCCCCCAAAAATAGCTATTCTGTTTACTTGACAAAAATTTTACCAAAATTGGCCGTGGTCAAGGGATCATCCATGTACATCCCCAGGCCGATATTTTTAACCGAATCCATGCCCCGTTCATCATAAACCGGCATCTCTACCTCTGGCGCGTCCTCAGGGGTCACCTCTTTGGCGATCTGAATCGCTTTTTCGAGCTTTTCAAATGAAAAATCAATCAGATACCTGAGAAAGGAAAAGGGATGCCGGATCATGTGGACCCCGTACTTCTTGCACAAGGCCTGGCCCATTCTCGCATCTGCATAGGCCCTTTCCGTGGGGTGCTCCTCATGGGTGGTGCCGGCGCTCTGAAATGTGGGGATATCCAGCATGAGGTTCAGATGGGCCATGAGAATGTTCAATAGATTGTGGCTGATCAGGCCATAATTGGGGTTGTACTCGATTCTGGGATCCGCAA
>DUZB01000253.1 GCA_013349725.1 Deltaproteobacteria bacterium
CGTTCATGTCCCTTGCCTGCATCCGTTCGGACATGGTTTCCAGGAAATCTTTTTCATCATCCACCAGCAATACTTTTTCCATTTTGTTCTCCTTTCTTAATGCCGTTAGCTTTCAGCCTTTAGCCTTCAGTTGTCAGTCGATTTTTGACGTATATCTTTTGGCAAAACCATTTGGATTTCCCGAGCCTTCGCATCCAGGAAAATCGCTCCGCCCAGCGTTTGCAGCAAGGCTTTTTCCGTTTCCGTTGGGAATGCATCCTCCGACAGGTTTGAAAGCATTTCAAGTCCGGTAACCCTTATTTTAACCGAATCCGGGCCTGTTTCATACGTGAATCTTAGGGTTTTTCCGTCTCCTGAAGCTCCCATGGCAAAATCAACGACCTGCCAGAGAAGGTTCAGAAGATGGAATGGGGATGTAATAATGGTTACAGGATCCTGCGGCAGTTGCAGATCCAGTTTTACACTTTTCATATCCGCTAATCGCAGGGAAAGTCCGACCGACAATTCCAGGATTTCTCTGAGTCCGACACTTTTGTGGAAATCATCCACACTGTGGGCCAGACTATTCATATTCCTTGTAATTCCGCCCGCCCGCCGGATCTGTTTTGAAACCCTCTGGGATAATGCCTTAAGCTTCTCAGGGTCGATGGGAATACCTTTCTCGGCCATGATAGTATAGTCTTCCAGCAGTCCCGCACTTTCATTTATGATCGCCATCACATTCTTGATTTCATGAGAAATAGACGCAGTCATTTTTCCGAAAAATTGAAGTCCTGTTCCTGTTTCACCATCCGACAGGTGATTCATGTTCCACCCCTTTATTCTCTCATCAACTTTTTCATTTTTTCCATGAGTTCATCGATATGGACGGGCTTCAGCAGATAGTAATCCTCCCCCGTCTCGGAAGATCCGGCGGCAAAATCGTCCTGCGATCCGTGCCCGGTCAGGAACATGAATTTCAGATCAGGACACTTTACCTTCATTTTCCTTTGCAGATCTATGCCACTGATTCCCGGGATCTTCACGTCCAGAATGGCCAGGTCGAATGCCTCTTCCCCAATGCGTTTCAAAGCCGCATCACCAGTCGTTTCCCAATGCGCCTCTATCCCTCTGATGCCCAACCTTTCCGCCAGTGCTTCCACCAGTTCCTTTTCGTCGTCCACTAAGAGTACACGCACGAGCTTTTCATCTCCTTTTCTTCGGTTACAAGGGGGAGTATAATGGTAAAAGTTGTCCCTTTGTTTAACTCACTTTTCACTTCAATCTTTCCACCGATCTGTTCAACAAGACCGTAGGTAATGGAAAGGCCTAACCCGGTTCCTCCTTTTCCCGTCTTTGTCGAGAAAAACGGTTCAAAAACACGTTTCAGATCCTTTTCTGAAATCCCGCTGCCATCATCAGAAATGGAGAGCGATACGCTGTCTTTTCCTTCCATTCTGCTCACGACGTGCAGATGACCGTTGTCTCCCATGGCGGCAAAGGCATTGTTGATGATATTCAATATAATCTGCTGCAGCTTGCCCGCATCTGTCTGAATCCGAGGAATATCTTCGGCAACTTCTATCAAAATTTCAATGCATCGGAATTCTGCTTCTTTGTTTAGAAACCCAAGGACTTCCCGGACAACCTCCTCTAAATTCACCGTCTGAATGCTCACATCCATATGGCGCGCAAAACCCAGCAGGCGCTTTGTGATTCTTCCGCACCTGGCTACCGAACGTATGATGGAGTCCAGCAGGCCCATGAGCGTATCGTTTCCCGCATATTCCTTCTTAAAGAGAAACAGGTCCTTCATCAAACCGGCTTTTTCGTTAATGATGGCCAATGGATTGTTAATTTCATGAGCCACCCCGGCCGCCAGCCTCCCGATGGAGGCCATCTTGTTGGCATATTCCACCTGATGAAGCGTGATAATCAGTTTCCGATCCGACTGAAAGATTCTATTTACAAGATACGTTACCCCACCTAAAATGACAAAGAGAATAAAGGCCACACTGATGATCAGAAACCAGATCAGTTTCTTTCTGGTATCCTCCCATGGCCGCATCAGCTCCTTTTTGTGCTTGACCACCATCAGGATGAACGGCGTATCGGCAATATATTTATACCCGATAACGAGGGCGCCCCCGTTTTTATCCAGCCATTCTATAACCCTTGTCTTGGGGGCATATTCCGGTATGGGCAGAGAGATTTTCTGCAGCACCTCCCCGTTGGCGGATGTGGGCGTCTGGAGCACCCCGTTGTGGTTGATAATAAAAGCATCTCCCTGACCGGCTATCTCAAGCTTGGATAGCAGATCATTAAATTTCTCCGTATCCAGCGCCGCCCTGAGAACGAAGAAATCACCATCTACCGGGGTACATTTGACCGCGATAACGAGGTGGGGAACATTTCGATACCCCATGAATACATCACTGATAAAAACCCCGTGAAGCGCAACCTGCTTAAACCACTCCTGCTCGCTGTAATCCCTGCCTTTCAATCCGTAAGGCCCCACATAGGAGAGCTGAATACCACGATGGTCAATCAATCCCAGGTCGGTGAAACCGCCGAAACTCTTTTTCAGGTTTTCAAGAATAGCGTTCAACCGTTCAGGATTCATGCATTCGTCAAAGCAACGATCATGCACAACAAAATCAAGCGCGGATTTCCTTTCATCCAGAAAGTACGAAAAAGTCCGGCGGACATTGGATACAAGCCGGGAAGTTCTGAGAAGGATCTCGGATTCAACGTCGTGTCTTGTTGCCCTGTAATCCATGACGGTCATGAATATCAGAGGCGCCAGAACCACCGCAGATGTGAGGAAAACCGCCGCGTACCAGATACGCCGGAAGTCGAACTGAGACCTGTAGGGTCCTGCATCCGAATCGTGATGATCCCAGAACTCGGGTTTTATCTTATTTAAGATTTTCATTCTTCATTCTTAATCCACAATTCGTAATTCCTCACTACTCCCGCAGGCGTTTCTTCTCCTTGATTTTTTCATTGGCACTCTGCAGCGTCTCCGTCAGAACGGCAATATCCACGGGTTTATGAAGGTAGGCAAAAGCGCCTAATTCCATGCAGACCTTCCTGTCGTCTTCCGAACCGTGTCCCGTAAGGATAATTACTTCTATGTCCGGACTGGTTTTTTTCACGCGCCTTAGCACCTCGATTCCATCTATCCCGGGCATTTTGAGATCCAGGATCATCACTTCCGGCTCATCCTCACTGACCATCTGGAGAGCCGATTCCCCGTCATAGGCCACGGCGGAGCCCATGTCACGCATCAACAATCGCTCGGAGAGGGTCTGCACAAATTCCCTTTCATCATCAACAAGAAGGACCTTTGAAGGGGCCTCAAAGTCAAATTTCCGGTAGATGTCTGTCTTGTGGAAATTCTTGCCCACTGTGGTATTCACGGACTGGACGCCGGATACCCGGACCGCAATGGCTTTGAGTTCCTCTTCCAACCTGCTCAGCATGAGGACATGCTTGTTGATGGTAATGGTGACCGAACCATCTGCGGCGCTCACATCCGCATCGTGTCCCTCTTTAGCCAGAGCCACACCCACGGCGGCGGACAGAAGAAAATCTGCGAGGGCTTTTCCGGACCGCTCCGTTGGTTGAAGCAGGTCTTTTTTCAGATAGTCACGGATGGTGGCAACAGCCTTTTCGACCTCTGTTTTGTCCATGGGGATAACGATGTCATACAGCGAAGAATCCCAAGGATCTTTACTTCCCAGATGCGACTGCACCCAGACTGCACAGTCTCCATCCTGTTTGTGAATCAAGGCTGTCGCTTCCTTCTCGGACAAGTTCTTTTCAGTGGTTGCGGCCGATTTTCTGTATTTCATATCCGCGATCAGACAGACCCGAAGCACATGGGTGATTTCTCTTGGAATGAGCTGGCTTGAAAACCCTGATAGGATGAGATTGTCATGAGCAAGAATGTCAGCCACAGCAAGCTTCATTTCCGCTATGGATCGCTCCTTCTCGTGCGTGAAGTTGTTAAATACAGAGGTTTTGGCTGAAAAAGCCCGTTCTATTTTGCCCTCTGCGACACCGGATTGTGCACTCACTTTCTTCACGATGTCCTTGTCGAGAACGACTTTATAGCCTGTGCTCTCTTGAAGCGCCCGAAGTACGTGCCCTTCGTTGCAGAATGTGCCGCTGAAAATACCAATAACGGACATATGTGAACTCCTTTTTTAGCGTCGTTTATAAAATTTCTGGTGTTAGATGGCATACGGTCAACAGGGGGCAAACCTCCTCCTTGCCATCCTTATGCGTCTCCGCGTGAATCGATTGAACAGCCTTTTCCATGGTCGGATACAGATGATTCGCTCCTATTTTTTCCATAAAATGCGTTCTTTTCAACACTTTCATCACAGTTTCATTGACACCGCTGAGGGAGACATCGATGTTGGCGCTTCGGATTCGATCTACAAGCAAAGATAACGTTTCTTCTCCCGAGGCGTCAATATCATTTATTCCATTGGATACCAGGATAATGTGCTTTAATCTTCTTTTCCTGGCCATGATATCCGCGATCTGGTCCTCCAGGTAACTGGAGTTTGCAAAAAACAGGGATCCGTCAAATCGAAGCATGGCAATATATTCGCACTCTTTCAGCCCATGATCGGCTGCGCATCTCAAGGCCTGATCCTGATCCCGGGAGAGAAATGCCATTTTCGGTCTCATGCTTTTGTAAAGATATACAAAAAGCGAGAGTGCCACACCGATCATGATGCCCCTGTCGAGATGGGGTGCAAAAACAAGGGTACAGAGAAAAGAGACGATGGCAATCGCCCCGTCGTACCATTGGGCCTCCCACGCGTGGACAAAACCGGAAACGTTGATCAAACCGATGACGGCCATCATGATCACCGCGGCAAGGACGGGCTGGGGCAGATGGTAGAGAAGAGGTGTGAAAAAGAGAAGGGCAATCACCACCACCAGACTGGTAAAAACACTCGACAAACCGGTGACCGCCCCGCTCTGAAGATTTACCGCGGATCTCGAGAAAGAACCGGAAACGGGATAACTCTTCCCCATCGCCCCAAGGATGTTTCCCAGGCCCTGTCCGATCAGTTCCTGATTCGGGTCCAGTCGCTGTCCCGTCTTGGCCGCCATGGCCTTGGCAATACTGATGGCCTCCATGAAACCAAGAAGGGAAATAATGGCGGCATAGGGCAGGAGATGCAGAATAACTCCCATATCAACTTTGGGCATGCTCAGGGATGGAATCCCCTTGGGGACCACTCCTACCACCAGACCTCCTCCGATCATAAGGATCTGATTGGTTTTCAGCTCCGAGTTCCCGATTTTTATCCGCCAGGTTCGACCATCTCCCTTCATACCTTCGGGAAGCTCGTTTCTCAAATAGAATTTCAGGGAACCATCCGCCTGTTCCACCCCCTCAAACAGCATGTTCCGGATAGGACCGCGTGACTTGTAGATCTCATCATTCACTCTTTCCATATTCATCGTGAGAACATTAATTTCATGTTCCGCATTCAATACCCCGATGAGATCATGGTTCCTGTTGGCGGCATCCAGGGCCTTGTTCACCTCTGTCCTCTCTTCCGAAAGAGAAGGAATGAGGGCAATCGACCGGTTAAAATTCTTAACCATATTCCTTATTTCCGGTATCTGGATGGCTGATATGTCCACCGTCCTATTGTGCTGAAAACCGGTGGCCCAGGACAGCAGCGTCGTGATGATCACGGCAACCAGGACATTGGGGATTTTCGGGGATACCCTCCTCAACCCGTACATGATGCCAAATGCCAGCGCCCCCATGCCCAGCGTCGGCCAGTGGGTGTAATGCCAGGCGGACTGAACAACCCGCATAATCGTCTCGTAGTGATGTGCCGCCTTGTCCACGGAAACACCAAAAATCTTGGACAACTGGGAGGAGGCAATAATAATCGCGGCAGCATTGGTAAACCCGTTGACAACGGGATGGGACAGAAAATTGACCACAAGCCCGAGCCTCAGTATCCCCAGAGCAAGTTGGAAGGCCCCTACCGTAAGCGCCAGCAGGATGGCGTAAGCGATATAGCCGGGACTTCCTGCAGTCGCAAGAGGCTCCAACGATGCCGCAGTCATCAGGGAAACGACGGCCACGGGACCGGTGGCTAACTGACGGCTTGACCCGAAAAGTGCCGCAACCATGGGCGGCAGGAAAGAAGCATAGAGGCCATAATAAGGCGGCAGGCCCGCTAACTGGGCATAGGCCATGGACTGGGGAATCAGTACAAGCGCAACGGTAATGCCTGAAATGAGGTCAGTCCTGAAACTCACCAGATCGTACTCTTTAAACCAGCCCAGGAACGGGAATACTTTGGTTAACATATGTATAAGCTCCTTCGTAAAGATTTTATCCGGTTAATAGAACGTTAACCGTTTCCAAGCACACATTTGGCTCCACCAAGAATCGCCCATTACTCTTACACAGAATTCACTGACCACTGGCCACTGTTCCAAGCATCCGCCTGCAAGAAGCGATGAGTTCACTGTACAATGCGCCGGCGTCATAAAGGTTGTAGCTATTGAAACGAACCAGTCCATCCGTCAAAGTAAAAATAAGCAACGCATTCTTTCTTGCGGGAATATCGCCAACGGAACCATCTTCTTTTCCCAGGTTTATAGCCTTCTCGAAAATGTCCACAAGACAGTTATAAGTATCTTCAAGATATTCTCTGCAAACTGGATTTACCTCCGCAAGTTCATAGGCATCGTGGCGATGCAGAAGCATGAAAAAATCGGGCATGTGGCCCGCCATGTAGAGATAAAAAGAAATGACCTCTTCAACCATTTCGAGGCCTGTTCTGAAGGTCTTCTTCGCGGTATACCTATCAAATTCATTAATAATTTTCGATTTAACCATTTCCAGGATCGTGATAAAAAGCGTTTCTTTATTTTTGAAATGGTAAAAGATCGTCCCTTCTGCCGCACCTGTCATTTTCGATAGATCAGACATGGAGGTATCCTTAAACCCCTTCTTCGCAAAGAGACATAGTGCAGACTGCAGAATGGATTCCTTTTTTGACATAACTCTCACGCCTAAAACGATAATAACTAACTGAGTGCTCAGTCAGTTTGTGTATAGCAATCTTTTTTTAGAGCGTCAAGGAAATAAATTGACAGAATCAAACGAAAAGGCAAACCGGCGGGAATGCGTGCAGGGAAGACAACCGAAGGCATAAACCAAGCAGCAAAAAGCCGGGTCCAGGGCCCGGCTTCCAAAGGAGATCTTCCGATGGGTTTTTGGCAGTTGGACAGATGAGACGGATCACCGCAGGCCGTCTTCTTTCTTCGCATCTTCCTTCANCAGACCGCCAATTCTGGGATGGGGCCGCCCACAGTTGGTTACCACAAGGACCACAACAATTTCGTCCGCCATAGGGGCATCATCCACCCGCACGGCCATGGCATCAAAGTGGGTCCTCACAAAAGCGGCGTCTTTGTAGTGGGTAGGCACATCGATTTCAGTTCCCATTCCTCCCATTTTTTTCGCGGAAGGGATAATAGCCTTGCCGCCTCCTAACGCGTCCCGGAATGGTTTGCCCAGTTTCGGGTGCAGAATGGCCCCGGCATGCTCCCTCTCTCCCTTTTCTCCCACGATGGCGCCCTTGCCATATCCTTCGGCCTCTTCGGGTTTGATCCCCAGTGCATCCACGGCCATTTTACCAAGGATGCCTCCCAATTCCTCCCCCATATCCATGAGCGGCGTCAGGTCTTCCACAAATTCTCCTGCAAAAGGATTCCTGATAACGGCCACCGCAGCCGCTCTTTTTCCAGGAGAGTTGAGTTTCCGTCCCCCTTCAGAAAAGATTTCTTCAACGATGGTCACATATTTCCTTACTTCCATAAACAAATCCTCCCGTTATTTGGTTTCCTTCTATTTTTCCCCGTTCAGCAATTCATTCTTTCCCGAAAAAACCCGGTCATTTCAACCCTTCCCTGGACGGAAAGAAATGCACCGAAAATCATTTTCCTTTCCATGAGTTCCCGGGCCCTTTTCATTCCTCTCCGGATCGCTTCCTGCTTCTTCTCTTCAGAGAGTTCCCCGATGGATTCCGTCACCTTCATTCTCCCTAAGTCTGTGTACGGGTCCATTTCAACAGCATCCCGGCGAATGAGCGATTCGTCTTCCACACAGGCGGCATTCCCCACGACAGTTGCGGCTGCATCCGCAACGGAGGCATCCCGCGCTATAATGCAGGCTGCGGAGGCAATCCCTCTTGTAAGGCTCCTGCCTCCCAGGCCGCTTGTGGCAATGCCCCAGGAAGGTTCTATGGAATCAAGGGAGAGCACATGCGAAAAACTTTCTTTCCGAAGGTCATCCCGAATGCCCACCGCCACCGAGGCCCCTTCCTTCAATCGGATGGCAATATCGCCTCCATTGTTGACAATGACCCTGGTCATGCCCGCATCAAAAAGAAAATCGGCCACGGAATCCGCAATAGTCCCGGCCACCGCAGCCATGGGCGTCAGATCCGGTTCCCCCATGGAAATCACACTGCTGATCATTTTCGCCGCAACCGGTTCCTCAAGGTCGCGGGGAACACTTTCATGAACCGCTCTCAGCAGATCCTGAAAACGCGCTGTCCGTTCAAAAATCCCGAAAGAAACCTTTGCAGCCTTGACATTCATCTCCCGCTGGGCAATTTTTCCGATGAACGAGGAGATCACCAGTCGCATGGGGCCGCATTCAGCCATAACGGCGCCCTTATCAAGGAGGTGTATGGCGGTTTCGTAGGGCAAATGAAATTCCTTGTTAGGTCCTTGGCGGATTACCGTGGAGAATCGTGTTTTCCGGAACCAATGTGTCAGGTTTCAGGTTTCAGGTTTCAGGTGTCAGTATTCAGCATCTATTATTCCTGAGTTGAGGTTATTTAAAGCATAAGTATCTGATAGTAAAGTTTAAATTATGAATGTCTACAGCGTTTTTCCCTGACACCTGAAACCTGACACCTGGTTTCTAAGCAAGTCCAATTTGAGATTAAATATGAGTATCACGTAAATCCGCGATGAGCCGTTCTAACGTACCGGAAACGGTTTCATGGCTTCCACATGCCCCCCCATTTGTTCAAAATCCTGAAGCCTCATGGTGTATTCGATGGGACAAATGGTTGCGGGTGTCGGCGTCCAGTAGAATGAACCTTCTTTCACGCGGCCCACATCCACCATGAAATTAATGCCCCCACCCGGCAGGACATAAGCGGGCGCCCCTCCCACGGTAAGCATCGCACGCGCC
>DUZB01000138.1 GCA_013349725.1 Deltaproteobacteria bacterium
CCTTCTTTCGGAAAACAGATTCTCCCCGCCTCCCCCTGTTCATTACATGATACCATGCATCGGGATATTCTATTCTCAACGGTCTGAACATAAGCTTTTTTTTACAGCATTACAAAACATGAGTCAAGCGTAGACTTGACCCCCATATACTTCACCAGCCATCCATGTAGCTCTCCCCCAGAGCAAGAGAACCTCCTGATAACACCCTTTCATAGAATTTGGGATTGTGTATCCGAATATCCCAGGGCCTGCTCCCATTGAGCTGAACACCCGAAGGATCAAGGATTTTCTGCACAATTGCTTCTGTTTTTGAGCCATTCATAGATTTATCCCTTATTGCTCCAGTGCCTCGAAGAACGCCTCCAGCCTCGTACGCGCCTGCTCTTCACTGTAGGCCCTGAAATCGGTGATATCCGCCTCGATGACGACGGAAGGAATGTTCAGCCTCTCCATGAGGAGACGCTTGATGTCGTACTGGCCGACGGAGTAGGGTTTACAGCTTCTGGCGGAGTGGATTACAAGCCCGTCCACCTGGTATTCCTTGATCAGCCTTTCCATAAGGTCCAGGCGGTGATTCAGGTTGTTGTTCAGGATAACCCGGCTGTAGGTCCTGGCTAACGACTCAAAAGGCCTGCTCTCATCCATAAAAGAAATCGTCTCCGCCCAGGCATTGGTGTAGGTCGCCGTAACAAAATTCATCCCCCTTTCCGCGAACAGGGTCGAAAAATCCCTTACTTTGTACCAGATGGCAATATTGTCCCACATCAGTCTCTTCCGCTCAGGGATCACGGCCCCGATTTTGTTGTTGTTCCTTTCCTTGAGTTCGTCTAAAAGGGTCTGATAATATTCCAGGGTCACCGGCAGCCCCCGCAGGGAGACGATGGGGGCCAGGTGAATAAAGGCGTCGAAAATGCTCATGGGCGCCGGCCGCACCTTCATGGATGCGAGCACCTCTCCCCACAGGGCGGATGAATCCCGGGCGACGCCGATCATGGTCCTGAATTTCTTTTCATCGAAAGACTTCCCTGAAATCCTTTCCAGTTGGGGGACCATTTCCTCCAATTGCCGGACCATGTAGGTAAGATCCACATCGTTCAACTCATGAAAATTGTACGGGGTATCAAACAGGATGAACGGGATGTTCAACTGATCCGCCAGGACCTTATACCAGTACACGACCGTCTGGCAGATATTGTTGGACGCAAAAAGAAGGTCCGGCTTCGGGAGCTTTCCCACGGGGGTCTTCCCTGAAAGGAAATGCCCCAGATCAATTCGTGCATAGGAACAAAGGTCCTGGTGATAGCCGTGCTCTTCGGCGATGCTGCACATCTCAGGCCCCATCTTCTGGGCCCCACAGAGGGCCCCGTGATTTTCAGGATAGACCGTATAAAAACCGAACGGCCGCAGCAACTCTACGGGCGCCCCGCTGGTCACCCATGCCACGGGTTTGGCCCCTTCCGCATACCGTGAAAGAAAATAGTGACGGGTCATAATCTCCTTCAGCCTGCCCGCACACTTGAGACCTGGGCCCATATAAGGTTTGGGCGTATGGGTTCGTTTCTTCTTACGACTGGAAGCAAGCCCCATAACCGCAGGCGCCCCCACATCCTTCATGAAACCGTATCGAATTTTTTTTGCAAGAGACATGCGTATCCTCCTCACTCAAGAAATCATCTCCAGAAAGGCCTCGACCCTGGTGGCCATCTGACCGCTCACCCCCTGGTTCAGTTCCACGTCAATCACCAGCGTGGCTATCCCGGCTGCTTTTAAGGCTTTCACAACCCTTGGGACATCGAACAATTCGGGTTCGCAGAATTTAACCATGGTAAAGATTACCCCTTTGGCGCCGCTCGTCTTTGCCATTTCAAGAAGATAATCCACCCTCTCCTTCAAGGGCGTATTCTTTGTGGTACACGGAGGCATGGCAAAATAGCTGTCCGCAAGCGCCTCCAATGGTTCTCTTTCAGGACTGGAGGGGACCAGCAACCGTCGGCTGCAGCTCAGGAAATCGTCATTGACCACCCTTGCGCCTATCCAGTCCAGGATCTCCAGGATCTCGGGAGGATTGGGCAGAACACCACTCAAGAGGACAGGCATGCCCTTTTGGGCCTTGCCCTTGTGCGTCTGAACAAACTCCTCAAGCAGAGGAATAAAATCGTCGGGATGAAGGTATTCTCCCTGCCGGATTACTTCATAGAACCGAACATTGGATGCGGAGAGTTCCCCCTTGCTCCTCAGGTCATAGATTTCCCGGATGATCCCCGACAACCGTCGCCCCTGCTCCACGCTTTGCCCCAAAGCAGCCGGGTCCATGGGACCGAAATCTCTTTCGAGAGAAGTAATGAGCAACCTCATCTGATCCAGATAATAATCCCTGGAACACGCATGGTAAGGGGCCTTTGGATGATAGAAGAAGAAACAGGGTTTCTCCAGCTTCAGATAATCATTGATGATGGATGCCAGATTCTGAATGGAATCACAGGTATGAGGGAAAAGAAAACCCTCCAGCATATCCGCCTTCCCCTGCAGAATCAATTCAAGCCCCTGCTTCACCACGGAGCAGATATAGGGCTGCAGGTGGGCGTTGGCATTGCTGCTCTCCAACGGAGGGTCCCAGATCTCCACAGGCAGGAGATTCATAGCCCACAGGATCTCCTTTGGATACTGGGCGGGAAACACGCCAAGGAGGCGCCTGCCCAACTGTTTCTGCTTTAAAAGATACTCTTTGCGCGCCATAAATCCATTCTCTCCTTTAGCCGGGGTACTGTTCAGATTTCGCTGTCCGGCTTCGTTTTTTAAGCCCATTACATTTCGGTTGACAAAAAGCACCCTTTTGAGGTTTTCGTTCAGAAGCTATTTAGAACGTTTCGGGATCAGCATTCCGATGCTGGCAATAACATAGGTCAGAAAAGAGATCAGCAGCAATGCGCCCAACATTTCCGAATCCCGTGCCTTTATAAGGTAGGCGATAATAAATACAATGACAAAACCGAACATGACGATCAGGGTTCGCGGCAAACGCCGCAGAATGACTCTTCCAAAATGAACAAACCGAACATGACTTACAAGCAGATATATGATCAGCAAAACAATGGCGTGGATTGCCCATGGATTTTCACAGAACAAACAGACGCCCAGGGCGGCCATGGCGCCCGCGGGACTGGGCAATCCGTTAAATACGCCGGAGGGAAGGGTCTGGTCATGTTTATCCCGTACCAGGTACCGCCACAAACGAAAACCTACGGCCACAGTGTAGAGGATTCCAAGGATAAGAAAAGAGGATGTGATATTCCCTTTCAGAATAATCAAGAACCCCGGACAGACACCGAAGCTGACCAGATCTGCAATATCATCAAACCACGGTCCGAACCTGGTCCCTCCGTGCTTCTCCGCCATCCTGCCATCAAACAAGTCAAAGATCTGGCCGGCCAGGATAGCCATGGAGGCATAGGCATATCTTCCCTGAAACACAAAGTATATTCCCGTTAAGCCGCATAACAGGTTTAAGATCGAAAGGATATCCGCATAGAAACGGTTCGCTATAAGCTTGAAGACGATGGATGAGATGGACAGAATAATGCACAGGTTAAGCATTTGTTCCGCGAAATCGGGGATTCGCCAGTCATCATCGAGAAGCGCGCAGTAAATAATCAGGGAGAAACAGAGAACCGCCTTGATCTTTCCGAAATTATTCGCCGCAACCGAAAATATGGTGAAACGTTTGATAATATATCTGACCAGGAACTGTCCGCAGGTCTCGATAGCCACCAGAATCCATACCGCCGCAACGCTAAGCATTCCCTGATAGGCAAAAAAAACGAGGGGGGGCAGATAGGTCAACTTGTCGCAGAAGGGATCGATTTCTTCACCGAACGAACTGGTCAGGTTGCATTCTCTTGCGATGAGCCCGTCCACCCCGTCCAGGACCGCCGAAACGGCAAACAGCAGGATGCCCAACGCGTGCTGCCCCACCACGAAATAGAGTACAGCCCCGGAAAGACCGATAAGTACTCTCCAGAGGCAGATTGCATTGGGGTGGAAAAACCAGTTCGTCCCCAGGACATCCCTCCCCCGCGCGGTCTTCAGAACCGCTACAAACGCCAGATAGATCAAAGAAGGAATCACCACGGCTATGCTGATGAAAATAATCCTGTCCAATAGAAGTCCTACCTTTTCCAATTATGAGTCATGGCCGCTGCATCCTGCAGGTTGCAGCTCAGTTTCAGCATCGCTATTCCTATCGCCCCTTTTCCTGGAAGTCAAGTGTTAGAAAACAACCAGTTCATCGTTTGTCCCATGAATAATCGACTTGCGACCGGTGAGCCCAAGATTCTCAACTTGACCTGCCATCCAGGGTCTTCTATACTTGCCACCCTGAAAAGGAAGTTCCATTTCAACTCGAAAACAAAACAGAGATTTCTTCACAGATGCACATTGTACGAAAACTGAACTTCGGCGAAGTTGCAGCCTTTGAACTGGGATTCGGTCCTGTTGGGCGACCGGTCATGACCGTGTATTTCTACTACATTGACGGCATCCTGATCGACACCGGCCAGTCCAATATGCGAAAGCATATCCCCTCTCTCCTCCAGGGAAAGGAATGCAAAACGATTCTTTTGACCCACCATCACGAAGATCACAGCGGCAATGCCGCCCTGATCAACCGGACCCATGGCGCAAACGTCTTCGGCCATCCATTTATGATTGAAAAAATGCGCAGAGGCTACCGGATACTGCCTTACCAACATGTGGTCTGGGGCCGTGCGGGAAAGATGGAGGTGCTTCCTCTGCCCCCTATGATTGAAACCGGGCACTATACACTGCTCCCGCTGCATACACCGGGGCACAGCAAAGATCATACCGTTTTTCTTGAAAAAGAGAACGGGTGGCTCTTTTCAGGCGATCTTTATATCGGGGAGAAAATCAAGTTTTTCCGGTCCGATGAGAAGATGAAAGACCAGATCGAGTCCCTGAAAAAGATATTAGGCTATGACTTTGACGCCCTGTTTTGCTGTCACCGCCCCTGTCCAAAAAACGGGAAAGCGCATCTTAGAAGGAAACTGGCCCATCTTGAAGACTTGTATGGAACCATCCGGACCTTAGCCCAAAAAGGGCATAGCAGCAGGGAAATCATCCGAAAACTGGGAAATGGAAGTGACCGGAAAGTGAAGTGGATCACCATGGGAAATGCCAGCTTTGCCAATATGGTCCGTTCCGCAATGATCCCGGAGATCACCAGATAATGAAGGGCAAGTTTGCCTTGACAGAAACAATCTTCCAGGACTATGTATGAACCCCTGAATTTAGAATTACCCCATAACACGGGAGGTTACAGACAGAACGATGGTTGATATTCTCTGTTTCTCAAGAAACAACGCCACCACGGTGGAACAGATGGACAAGGATACACTGGTCTCTTCCTGCCGATTGCAGGATACCCTGATGGATCTCCTTGTCGTCATTCAGGTGAAAACCCCCGATCTGGAAATAACGGACATTCAGGCAAAAATCAGCCGGTCCTCGGAAGCAGAAGTTCCCGACATACAGACAACCCTTAAAAAAGTGATCGGCGTACGGGTGGGTCCGGGAATCAAAAAGATCGTGAAGGGCCTCATCGGAAAGAGCGCGACAGAAAGAAAGCTCGTCTTCATGATCGGAGAGTGCTGCAACGGGATTATCCTCTCTTTCACGAAACAGGTCCTCAACACAGCGCCCGATGACTGGGAAGGAGAAAAAAACTTTTTCGCCAACATGGTCAAGAACAGCCCCCGTCTGTACAACAGTTGCGCAGCCCTTTCCTCGGTTAGTCCGCTCATGGAGGGCATTGAACCACCATAGTGATTCGGAAGGTAGGCACATGCTAACATTCAGCAGAAATAAAATTGTCAGTATTCACAGAAAAGATGCCCATATCCTGCGTGCGCGCGGAATCCTCGAAGACGACATTTACGGCATGGAAGTGGATGTGGAGATCACCCTTCCAGACCTGGAAATCGTATGGATTGACGGGAAATGGACGCGCATGGAAAACCGGGAATGCCCGAGGGCGATCCCTTTCCTTCAGGAAGCCCTGGGTTTCCGCCTCGCCGAGGAAGGGTTTACCCAAAAAGTGCAGAAGACCGTCGGGAGAAAGTCGTGCAGACATTTTGCAAACATCCTGTTGGAATGTTGTGAGGCAGTAATTGAGGCGGCAGCACTGACAGGCGCCATCACGGCTAAACCCGGAGAGGAGAAAACCCAGACAGGAGAAATCGCTGAAGAAAAGGCCCAAACAGCAGAGGTCGCGGTCAAAAAAGGGGTTTCTCGCGACAGGAAAGAGACGACAGCGGAACCCCTGAGAAAGGTTACTTCAGGAGGCATGGTCATTGATCTCCACGTCCACTCAGCGGAAGCCTCCCCTTGCAGTTCAGCCCCCCTGGTTGACCTGATAGCTGAAGCCAAACGAATCGGCCTCGATGGCCTGTGCCTTACCGACCATAACCACGTCTGGCGCCGCGAAACGATAGACGCACTCCAAGACAAATACGGATTTCTTATTCTTCGCGGAAACGAGATAACCACGGATCAGGGCGACATGCTTGTTTTTGGATTTGAAGAGGACATCAAGGGAATTGTACCACTGGATGAACTCCGGAAAAAGGTTCTCCAGGTCAACGGGTTTATTATCGCGGCCCACCCCTTTCGTGGTTTTCTCACTTTTGGAATCGGCCAGTTAGGCCTTACCCCTGAAAAAGCCATGGCCAGGCCCCTTTTCCAGCATGTGGACGGCATAGAAGTCCTGAACAGCAAGGTTTCCGAAAAGGAAGATCTGTTTTCCTCCCAGGTTGCGCTGGGTCTTGGACTGCCTGGTACGGGAGGGAGTGATGCCCACGAGGTAGAGGAGATAGGAATCTACGCGACCCGGTTTTTCGACGTGATTACCTGCGAGGAAGATTTCCTCAAAGCCCTCCGCCAGAAAAACTACGAACCGACCGCCTTCCGAAGGCGTTGAAGCAATAAAGGAGAAATCCATGGAAATAAAACGGGATTGGGAAAGAATCGTCCGGAGAATGGAACAGTTGATGCGGCTCAAATCCTTTCCTGTGGCATTCAAAATGCTGGAGAACAGGGAAGATCTCAGCAAAATCCCCTTCATGCGCAGACCCGGTCATAAAATCACCCTCTGCCAGATGATCACGCTCGTGAGGAACTTCGACTGGACTGTCGGCATTGATCTGGATGATTTCATGAACCCCACCTGCCCTTCCATCCTCGGTCTCACCAAAGTTCCCGAGGCAAACCTGGATGGCACTTTTCGGAGCATCGTATGGGTCAAAACCCGCAAGGACGCAAGGAAGTATGAGGAGAGCATTCCCCGACTGCCTTTGGGGAAATATGAAGCGGTGGCCATGGCGCCTCTTGCGTACAAACCTTTTGAACCCGATATCGTGCTGATCTACGCAAACCCCGCCCAGATGATGCTTCTGATCAATTCCCTGCAGTTTGAGGACTACGAGGTTATGCAGTTTTTCTGTGTGGGAGAATCCTCCTGTTCCGATGCCATTGTCCGGTGTTACCTTACAGGCAAGCCGTCTCTGACGATTCCCTGTTATGGCGAGAGACGCTATGGGCACGCGCAGGATGAAGACATGGTCATGGCCGTTCCCGCTGGAATGATGGAAAAGGCACTGAGGGGCATGGAAACCCTTTATCGCCGCGGAATCCGTTACCCCATCAGTTTTGCGGGCGCTGAACAGGACCTGACCGATGCCTTTCCCCTCTCTTACGGAGGGCTCAAACGCCTTGAATCCCTCAGGGGAAACGACAACCGCCTCCTTCTGGGGGTAACCGGAGGGATTGCGAGCGGAAAAACAACCGTGGCCAACATGCTGGAGGAGCTGGGCCCCCCGATTATCGATTTCGACCTTATCGCAAGAAAGGTGGTGGAACCCGGAACCCCTGCCCTTCGTGAAATCGTGGAGTATTTCGGCAGGCAGGTCCTTCAGGAAGACGGCGCATTGAATAGAAAGGCGGTCTCCGACATCGTATTTCGGGATTTTGAAAAAAGAAAGAAGCTGGAGAGTTTCACCCATCCACGCATTCATGAAGAGTTCGAAAGACAGGTCCGGGAAATTGCCGGAAAAAACCCGGACGTCGTCATCCAGGTGGTCATCCCCCTCTTGATCGAATTAAACCTCCAATACATGTTCCACAAAATCCTGGTGGTGTACATCCCCATGGAAGAGCAGGTGAAAAGACTGGCCGAACGGGACGGGATCACCGTTGAAGAGGCCGCCAATATCCTGAAATCACAACTGCCCATTGATGAAAAAGTGGGGTATGCCGATTTCGTTATCCATAATGAAAAATCCCCCGAGGATACCCGGAAACAGGTAAGAGAACTCTGGGAAAAACTTCAAGAGATTCAGGGGGGAAAATCCAGGTAGGTGAACTGGAAAGCACGGTCATGCCACGGAGAGGATATCAAAAATACGCCCCGAACATCAGGACTACCGAATCGACGCTCGTGTTGTCTTCACTCAGTCCACCGTTGGAGAGGTGATCCCAGCGTAATGAGGTGAACAGAATCTCCTTCTCAAGGGGAAATTCCGCGCCAATCCCTGCCCGCGGGTTGAAATTCAGATGGCTTCCCTGACCTTCCACTCGAAAACCGGTATAGATAATCCCTATGCCCGCCTCAACATACGGTCTGAACCAGGACGTGGACAAGGGGTCCAGATAATACAGGGCCATCATTCCTGTGGATGCCATGAACCACTGCTTCGGCGTCGTGGTGGATCCCAGGCTCACCTCCAGCTTGAAACGCAGGGCCTCCGGCGCGCTGTGCTTCCAGATTTTGTCATAATCAAAAAGGGCCACATAATTGGCCATCAAAAATCCGATGTCGTTGTCGGGATGGAAGCTGTTCCCATAGCTCAGTGCAAAACCGAACCGGGTCGCAACGTCTTTCTCTGCTGAATCTTCTCCCCATGACGGCCCCTGGAGTGAAAACAGCACGAACAAAACGACCCAACCCCCGGATAACCATTTTCTCATCTTCATCACCCAATCTCAACTTTCCCCAAGACAGATCATGGGAATAAGAATAAGAGTTCGATTGAAGATACCAAGAACGCCAAACCAGGTCAATAAAATCTTGACAACAATCACAGCCGTAAAATAGTTTGGAGCCCGATCAATGAAGCGACATCCGTATC
>DUZB01000396.1 GCA_013349725.1 Deltaproteobacteria bacterium
TGTTCAATATTTCTGGTTGCGTTTGAATTGCACCCCTGATTGTTTTTTTTGATCTGGTTTGCTGATCCTCTATCGATGACACCCCCCCCTCTTTTGTCCGGATTTCCCTTGATTCCCAACGTACTATCCTATATGCTTTCCTNCATAGGTTATTTGAACCGTCAGCCTTTGAGTCTTTGTATTAGAACTGTAGACCAGTAACCCCGAAGGGTTCGCAAAAAGAGGAGGTTTAACAGGATGATGGAGATGGAGAAAGAAGGCGGGCAGAAACTTCGTACCCTGAAAGAACATCTCCGCCAGGAAAACCCGTTGCTTGTGGATGCCGTTGAAGATTTCCGGCGCCTGGACAAGATCGGCCATCGAATGGGTCTCCTGAAACCCGACCAGAGTTATGCCGGTCAGATTGCATGGTGGCCCCTGGTGTCTGTCCTGGGCACCTTCTCCGCGGGGAAATCCACTTTCATTAATCATTTTTTAGAGTACCCTCTGCAGANGACCGGCACCCAGGCCGTGGATGACAAATTCACCGTTATCTGCTACGGGGCGGACCGGGATGTGAAAGTCCTGCCCGGCATTGCCCTCAATTCTGATCCCCGTTTCCCTTTCTATAAAATGAGCCGCGAACTGGAAAAGGTTCGTCCCGGCGAAGGCAGCCGGATTGATGCATACCTTCAGTTGAAAACCTGCCCAAGCGATGCCCTTCGTGGACATATCCTGATCGACTCTCCAGGTTTTGACGCGGATGCCCAACGTTCGGCCACCCTGAAGATTACCGATTATATCATTGACCTTTCCGATCTTGTCATGATTTTTTTTGACGCGCGTCATCCGGAACCGGGGGCCATGCGGGACACATTGAAACATCTGGTAGCCAATACCATCGGCCGCAGAGATTCCACCAAATTCCTCTATATCCTGAACCAGATTGACACCAGCGCCAGGGAAAACAACCCGGAAGAAGTGGTGGCCGCATGGCATAGGGCCATGGCCCAGGAAGGCCTCACAGCGGCCAAATTCTATTGTATTTATATCCCAGAAGCCGCCATGGTTATCGAGGATGAAGGCCTTCGACGACGCTTTGAAACCAAAAGGGATCGGGATATGGCCGAAATCCTGAACCGGATTCGACAGGTGGGTCTGGAGCGTGCCTATCGTATCGTGGGCGCCCTGCAGAGCACCGTTCGAGAGATCCAGGAAGAAAACGTCCCTTTCCTGGAAGAGGCCGTCGGGCGTTGGCGGCGTACCGTACTCTGGAGTGATGGTATCCTTTTAACGGTTCTGGCTGTCGCCTTTGTGGCTGTGGGGTACTGGACAGGGTATTTGAATGGGAATCACCCGGTTCCCACCGCATCTTTGAAAAATGCCTTTTCTTCCCAGTGGGGAATGACGCTGATGGGCATCGCCGCTGTGATTGTTCTGCTCATTGTGCACTTTTTTTCCAAACGTTGGGCGGCTAAACGCGTACTCTCCCATCTCAAAATGTCTCTGCCGGCAGGTCCTGGAAAAGAAAATATGGTAGAGGCCTGCCTGAAAAATATCGGTCCTTTGAGGAGCATTTTCAATCGGGAACCTCTTGGATGGGGAAGCCGGGCGCAAAAGCAGGTGCGGAAGATTGTTGCCGAAGCGGATCGGTACGTGCAGAAACTCAATGACAGTTTTGCCGATCCCTCAGGACAGCCGATCAGTTTGCAGGACACACAGGAAGAGCATTTTGTTCCAGTGGAAAAGCTCAATCTCTGAAAGGTCCCGCTGCCGCTGATCAACAAGAGGAGCTTGGTTCCAACGTGGTCCATTAGATTTATTTTCTTAATCATAATCTTAATCGTAATCATAATCGAGCAGCTCTAAAATAGGCTGTAAAAGAGTAAGATTATGATTACGATTAAGATTATGACCTTCGGAACGTACTCTCCACTAATTGGATCAAGTGGGCGAAATTAGAACCAAGCCCGATATTCGTTTTTGATGATTTCACAAGAGGTGTCAGGCTTCAAATCATAGCTTTTTCATGCTTTCTTCCGCCAGTTCAATCCCTATCTGAAGGGCACTGCTGTTCATCTGTATCATTTCAGGGGGTATTTTTGTGGCCAGGACCTTGATGACCGATTCAGGATCGATCAGCCCCGTAAGCCGGATGATGGCGCCTAACATACAGATATTAAAGACAATGGGCTTTCCTATCTCATCCATGACGGTCTTGTACATATTCAACGCCACCTGTCTGGCATCTACCCGGTGATCCACTTCCACATATTTTGCGTCTGTCAGAAGAAGACCTCCCGGACGCAAGATGCCCGCATATTTGATATAGGCTTCCTGGGTAAGGCAGACGAGGATGTGCGGATTGATGACTTTCGGGTGGCGGATGGGCTTTTCGGAGATGATGATGTCCGCCCTGGTTGCGCCTCCGCGCGCTTCCGGTCCGTACGTCTGGGTCTGCACCGCATTGAGGTTTTCATAGATGGCTGCGGCTTCCGCCAGAATGATGGCAGCCGTAATGACCCCTTGGCCTCCTGATCCGGTGAAAACAATCCGTTTATCCATGGTGATAGACCTCGTTGAGTGGTTGAGTAGGTGAGTGGTTAAGTGGTTATTGTTATTCGAATTCAGGCCCTTTACCCCAAAGTTGGACACCTGATAGAATTGAATGTGTAATGTGTTGATTTCACGAGCCTGTTTTCCAACTCAACGACTCAACCACGTAACTGTTTGACGAGGTCTGGATGATCCCCCGTGGGTTCGCTTTTTTGCGCTTCTTCTTTTTTCCCGGCCTGAAGCGTTTCCATGAATGCCAGATAGCCGGCTACATATTCGGGAGAATCTTCCTTTACAAAGATTCCGCGTTCAACCAGGCTTGGGTCTTCTTTTGCCTTCTTTGAGCCCACTTTAACCGTTCCATCCCTGTAGGACTGCATCATTTCCACAGCGCCGCCGATCTTGTTTTTTCTGCCATAGTAGGTAGGGCATTGACTCATGATCTCAATCACGGAAAATCCTTTGTGACTGATCCCCTGGCTGATGATGTCGATCATCTCTTTTGCATGATAGGTCGTGGTTCTTGCAACGAACGTAGCGCCTGCTCCTCGAGCCAGGGCTACTGCGTCAAAAGGTTTCGAGAACGATCCGTGTCGTGCCGTGCTACTCCTTTTCCCGGCAGGGGTCATGGGCGACACCTGCCCTCCGGTCATGCCGTATATACTGTTATTCATGATTATGGCCGTCATGTCCACGTTTCGCCTCGCTGCGTGGATCAGATGGTTCCCCCCGATGGACAGGGCATCTCCATCCCCCATGGGTACGATGACCCGGAGTCCGGGACGTCCCATTTTCACTCCCATGGCGAAAGCCAGGGCCCTGCCGTGTATGGTATGCATGGTGTGAAAATCCAGATAGCCGGGCATTCGCGATGAACACCCTATGCCCGAGACCACCACGATCTCGTTTTTGGGCAAACCTAATTGTTCAATGGCCCGAATCATATTTCCCATGACGATGCCGTGCCCGCATCCCGCACACCACATGTGCGGCAGAAAACGCTGACGGATATAGTCTTTGACAGCCATGTTATACTCCTTTCCCCTGAATCATGAAAAGGACGCGCAGGATATCGGCGGGAGAAATGAATACGCCGTCAAACCTGTTGGCTAAATAAACCTTTTCCGGTCTCGGTACCGACTTTCTGACTTCCTGGCAGATCTGTCCCATATTCATTTCCACGACCAGGACGTGGCTTCTTCCTTTACACATGCGGCGTACGAGATCTCTTGGGAAAGGCCAGAGGGTCTGAAGTTCCAGGAGTCCGATTTTCAGGCCTCTATCTCGCCGGTCTTCCACCAGGTGGAGAGCGGGTCGCGCGGAGCTGCCATAAGAGATCAGCAGGATTTCGGCGTCTTCGGTACGATATTCCCTGTATCTGGCCAGGGAATCCGCCTTGTTTTCCAGTTTGTCCACAAGGTGGTGAAGGAGGTCGTAGGCAATTTTGGGGTCTGTGGAAGGAAAGCCCCACATGTCGTGAACCAGGCCGGTTACATTGTACCTGTGGACACCTCCGAAATCGCTCATGGGAAGGCGACCGTCTTCCCGGGTCAGGTAAGGATGGAAATTGGTCCCTTCCGGTACGGAGGTGCGAAGCCTTGCCACTACTTCGATCTCTCCGGATTCGGGAATAACCACTTTCTCGCGCATGTGCGCCACCACCTCATCCAGAAGGAGTACGACCGGGGTTCTGTAGGTTTCGGCCAGATTAAAAGCCTCCACCGTCATGGCAAAAACATCCTGCAGGTTTGACGCCGTAAGTGCGATGATGGAATGGTCCCCATGGGCGCCCCATCTGACCTGCATGACATCGCCCTGGGCAACGCCGGTTGGAAGCCCCGTACTTGGTCCGCCTCTCTGTACGTTGACCACCACAGAAGGCACTTCTGCCATTACCGCATATCCGATCGCTTCCTGTTTCAGGGAAAAGCCGGGTCCGCTTGTGGCGGTCATGACTTTCAATCCGGTGAGGGATGCCCCGATGATTGCGCACATGGAGGAAATTTCATCTTCCATCTGTATGAATTTCCCCCCGGTGGCCGGGAGCTTTTCAGACAGGATCTCAGCGATTTCCGTGGAGGGGGTGATCGGGTATCCTGCAAAAAAATTGAGACCTGCATAAATCGCCCCTTCCACCACCGCCTCGTTGCCTTGAATGAATTTCGCTGTGGTTTTCACGGTTCCATATCCTCCAATTCAATGGCCAGGTCGGGGCAGCGCAACTCACAGAGCCCACAGCTGATACATTTTTCCTGGTGAGCCCACTGGGCTTTTTCCTGCTGATCAAGGACCAGGACTTCCTTCGGGCAGAAAGCCACGCAGACGCCGCAGCCTTTGCACCAGTCTTTATCGATATTTACTCTTTTTCTCTTTTCCATGAAGCACTCTTTTTGTTAAACGTCTTGTTTATTTTGTTTTCAAATGCTTAAGGGCGGAATTTTTTGATTTGTATATCTTTCAGCATTCTATAGTGTTTATCATTCCCTGTCAAAATCGGCAGGCCGTAGGCAATTGCCGTAGCACCGATCAAGGCATCCGCCAGTTCAACGGAATGGCTTAAATAATGCTGTTCCACAAAGAACATGGCTTTAATGGATATTTCTTCCGAAATATAGAGAATTTTTGCGTTCCAAATATGAAGAGCCCTGCGAAGATTATTTAGTTCATTCTTGTCCCTCATGCCTTGGACCAACTCCATATAGGTGACGACGGAAATGAAGAATTTCTTTGATTTTTCAATAACCGTATAGGCCTTTTCATTCCCTTTCAGATACCAAATGAGGATGTCTGTATCGATAACCATTCAGAATCTTCCTTTTCTTAATCCCCTGATGTATTGATCAACGTCCTGGACCATATCGTTATCTTTCCAGATCCCAAACAATTCGTTTTTTGTGGTTTCCACCTCATCTTCTTTGTAGGGAATAAGTTTGGCACAAGGCTTGCCGCGAAAAGTTATTACAACTTCCTCTCCCCTATTGACGGTATCAATCAGATCCCTTGAATGGAACCGCAGGTCTTTTGCCGTTGCTTTCATTGCGCCGCCTCTATGACTTAAAGTTTATATTATGAAGTATGAACTACTGGAAGGCGTATGTCAATTTATTTTCTATGACGCCCTGTTTTCTGCAGAAGAGTGTGGATGCGGCCAAGCGGTCCGTAGACCTGGCCCTTATGCAGTACCGGGGAGGGTCTACTGACTATGCCACGGTGATTATAGCGCAACAGGCGCTCCTGAATGAACAGGGCCGCCTGGCCATCACACCTTGATGTTTTTCCAATTTTTGAGGGTATCCTCTATGCCGCGGTTGATCAGTCTGAGCGCCGATTTGTTGGCATCAACGGTGGTGATGGAGCCATTCTCGGGCCAGAAACAGACAACATGATCGTCCTCGGTTGCTTCTCCCACGACCGCATTAATTACAATAGAGTGGGAAAAAAGGACCGTGTCTTCCTCAAATTCATGGAGCGCTCCGATAACGCCATTCCTCCAAGCCTTGAGATTTCCGTCTAAATCCAGCCACTTTAATACTATCACCTCACGAAGCCATTGGAGCTTGTCCGTTAGACCGTCCACCGGGGATGGGATCTCCCCTAACCGTTCATCCACCGTGGGTGTGACGTTCCAGATTTCAGCCAATGGCATTGAGGTTTCCAGCGCACGCGCATAGGGGCTTGATACAATTTTGAGCGGACCCAACGGCGCCAGAGAACGGGCCGCCGCTCCGGCCTGTTCACGGCCTGCCGGGTCAAGGCTTGGATCGCGTTCTGTTGCCCATTCGCCTTTGGTCTTTCCATGTCGTACAAGATAGATTTTTGCCATATAGTCTCCTGTTGTCAGGGAGCACTATAGAGAAAGTTTTCCCTGCGCGTCAAGAGGATCTGTACTGTTAATTTGTTCAACCCGTCGGAAGGGTCAAAAAGGCCTTCACTTCGTCAACCTGTTATCAATGCCGGAACGATACCACGACATTCAGATGCCCATGAACACGTCTAAGGGCTTATTGATCGGCGTATTCACCTTCCTTTTCGGTTTTGCCATGGTCTGGTCCATCTGGCGGCTGGCCATCCTCGGCGCCCTGGGGATGATTTTCATGGTGATCGCCCGCGCTTGCGATGACGACACGGAGTACGTCATATCCGCCGCCGAAGTGGAAAAAATCGAGAATGAACGGTATCGGCAGTTCGCATCTGTTACGACCAACCGACCGACAGAGGCGTAGACCACTATATGGCTCTTAAGAGAATGTTTGGGGGGGTGTGTGATTGAGATATCCGAAGATATTTTCCCTGTGCCATGACAAGAGACTTGAAATTTGAAACTGGAAACTTGGTAACTGTCTGGATAGTCTTTTCTTTCACAAGTTTCAAATTTCCAGTTTCAAGTATTGCACACGAACAGCCCCAAAATTTTTTCCTATATGCCTATTTAACCTTTAGCGCAGGTGTGCATAATGCCAACCGACGCTTCGACCATCGACTCCATTGATCCCGGTCAACCTGAACACTCCGATACCGTCGCGATTCAGACATTCGGTTTCTGGATATATCTCATGACCGATCTTGTCCTGTTTGCAGCGATCTTCGCGACCTATGCCGTTCTGGCCGGAACTATGCCGGCTACACCGGCTACCTGTACCTGGCGGTTACAACCGCGGCTGGTCTGTCCTGGCTATATACCGCCTGGTCGGGCTATAGGACATCCGATGATCGAATCTGGTCCAAAAAACTCTTTGTCTCCTCCATCCTGANCATCACCGTCCTGTGCGCCATGATGTCCATCGACTTCACGGCGCCCGCCACACAGGAGATCTTCCTGGAGTGAAGAATAATCCACGTATCTTCTACAATATCCTGCTATCATGGTTGCTTTTATAAAATAGGCTGATTTCCTTGACAACATACTAAATTTAAAGCTACTTTCTCCAGGTGCTTCAAAAAGGGAGATAAACCATGATATGTGTAATCTGCGGCATAGAAATCGATTCCATTGAAAACGCAATGGATCAGGGCTGGACTTCATATTTCTATGAAGGTGAGATCGAACGTGGGCCTGCGTGTTCTGAATGTTCACGGGTTCTTCTTCAGATAGGCAGGGACGGTCAAATAGAGTTGAAAGAAATGTATCGAGGAAAAATCCAATACAAGGAAAATTTCATGCATGAAGTATCTGAAAGAAACGTACTTATCGGCATCTCCATACAAAACACCATGCAAAGCATCTTAAATTGAGGTTATTCCCATGGCCATTACGAAAGCAAATTTGATAGATTCCGTGTACGAGAAGTCAGAACTCCAAAAACAGCAATCCACGTCCGCAGTCGAATCCCTTCTTGAAATTATGAAACGGACCTTGGGATCTGGTGAGGATATCTTGATCAGCGGGTTCGGGAAGTTCTATGTGAAAGACAAAAATAAACGGAAGGGAAGAAACCCTCATACTGGAAACGGTCTGATCCTGGATGCCAGGAGAGTTGTGAACTTTAAATGTTCAGGAGTATTGAGGGAAAAGGTGAATCGGGAGAAGGAATGAGAATCCGTTTGTGAAGAAGGCTTTGCGTCAGGGATCTCTTTTTCAATTGAACCTCTCATATGAGCGTTTCCAATGGAACAAATGACGACACAGGAATTGAACCTGGTTATTCTGCCGAACGGCACGCTGCATTTGGAATGGATGGATACGCGAGATGCCATTACCAAGAGCAGTGGGCTGTTGCAGAAAGAGATCTTCGAGCGGTTTGCCGACAACACCGACCTATGGCTTCTCTTCCTGGGGTTTTCCGATCCACAGATTTCGCTGCCCCCTTCCCTTGATTACTGGCGACGTTTTTCCGGAGCGTTTGCCAGGAAATTGTGTCAGACTCCGGACCTGGAAGCCCTGCGTGATCGGGTGAAGATTTCCATAACGGAAGAGGAACTGAAGACCCATCTGGCCTTTGCTCCCATGATGACCGGCGCCGAATATCTACGGGAGGAACTGCTTGAAGCCCAATGGACCAGATTAAATCAGGCATTTTCCCTGGCCATTCAAGCTTACGAGGGGTCTGTTGAAGATTTTATCAGGACCTACAGCCCCAATGCCCATCTTGTTGGCAGGATTTTTTTTCACTTGGTGGAAAACAAAAATCATGAATATCCCTTTGCTTTTATGGCGACGTACACCACAAGATTGGACAGACAGGGAAAATCCAAACACCTCCCTCTCAAGCATGCTTTAGAGGAATATAAAAAAGATAACGAAAAACTCCTGGAACTGCTGACAACCGTTCATTTGGCCGAAAAAGGAAGTCGGCTCATCGGGGAACTCCTGGAAACCGGTGAGCTGTTTCATCCCCTGGCCTGGACTTCAGCGGAGGCATTCGCCTTTCTCAAGGAAATCCCTCTTTACGAAGAATCGGGCATTTTGTGCAGGATTCCAAACTGGTGGAAAGGAAAGCAGTCCGGCGTGCGTTTGAATTTCAGCCTGGGGGATAAAAAACCTTCCCTGGCGGGCATGGATGCCATTTTGAGTTTTAATGCCCAGTTGTTTTTAGGGGACACGCAGATTTCAGAGGAGGAGGCAAGGCGATTGCTGTCTGAATCGGAGGGGCTTGCCTTCATCAAGAACAGATGGGT
>DUZB01000297.1 GCA_013349725.1 Deltaproteobacteria bacterium
AGCGATATGGTTTTAAATGCCCCCCGCTGCCACGAAAACTCATCAATCAAATTGAGGGTTTTCGGCGGGCCGGGGTCATCCGCATGTCCAACCCCATGGATTTTGGTGATGTTCACGATATCAAGGCACTGGCATTCACTTTGGAGCGCTGTCTGGCATTAAATGATATTGATGGCGTCGTCTTGTCATTCATGTATGAGCCTGAAATGGTAAAGATGTTCGGCGGGGGAATCGGGAGCCCTGAGCAGATGCTTAACTTCGTAGGGAAGATGTGTAAAGAAAACAACAAACCGATAGCGCTCAGTTTTTTTGCGGAGAGACAATACATCGAGGCGTTTAAACGGTTAAACACATTCCCTGTTTTTAACGACCCCGTGGAGAGCGTCATGGCTTTGCGGCTGCTGCGAGATTGCCGGCGGAGCAGTAAACATTAACAACGGAAACAATGGGTCAAAATCATGAAAAAAACAAATCATTTTTTAGAGCTGTTCTTCAACCCCGAAACCGTGGCAATTGTGGGGGCGACCAACAATGCCTTCAAGATGAATTTTCGGATTATGCAGAATTTAGTGGATCTCGATTTCCAGGGGCAGGTCTATCCTGTAAACCTTGGATCGGATCAAATATCAGGAATCAAGGCATTTGCCAGACTGCAAGATATTCCGCATAAGGTCGACCTGGTCGTTTCTGCTGTTCCGGCCTCAAAGACCATGGATATTGTCAAAGACTGCCATGAGGTGGGCGCTGAAAATCTCGTTATTATTTCAGGCGGTTTTTCAGAGGGTGGCGCTGAAGGCCAAAAGCTTCACAATCATATGGCTGCGTTTGCAAAAGAAAAGGGTATTCGGGTCTTAGGCCCCAACACCTTGAGTCCGGTTAACACTGCAAACCGCCTGGCAATCAGTTTCAACCCCATCAAGAAGATGAAGCGCGGAGGTCTTTCCTTCGCCTTCCAGTCCGGTTTTTATGAACCCAAAATAAACTGGATACTCTCGCACATGGGCGTCAATAAGATGCTCGATATGGGCAACAAAATGGATATCAATGAGGTGGACGCCCTGGAGTATTTTTCCGGGGATGAAGATACAAAGGTCATCGCCATGCATATTGAGAGCCTGAAAGGAAACGTAAACGATTTTTTTGCTCTCCTCAAATCCGTCTCCCAAAAAAAGCCTACCATCATCTTAAAGTCGGGCAGGACCCCTGCGGGCTCAAAGGCGGCGGCATCCCATACCGGATCCCTTGCCCTCGAAAATGATCTGATCTTTGATGGGATGATCCAACAGACGTCCGCCATCAGGGCCCAGAATATTGATGAGTTTTTTGACCTGGCAAAGTCATTCGAGTTTCTCGATTTACCAAAAGGAAAAAAGCTCGCCATTATTACGCTTTCCGGGGGAGAAGGCGTTATGGCCACCGATTCCTGCGGGATGTATGGTCTTGAGCTGGCTTCTCTAAGACAAGACACAGGTCAGAGGCTCAAGAAGATTTTTCCACCGTGGGAAATACCGTTGAATCCCTTTGATGCCGGTGTTTGCATGGAATTCAACCTTTCTGATCTTATATCGTTTTTTCAGGCACTCACTGCCATACCCCGGGATGAAAACGTGGATTGTACTATTATGCAGATGCCGCCAAATCTTTTTGCCGCCTTTTTGTCAAACCCGGATGTTCCCGAAAATATGATGGAGACATTGAAGAATCGTTTTATCGAATGGCTAATCAGTCTAAAGGAATATGGGAAACCGTTTGCTTTGTGGTGTTCGGCAATGGACTCAGAGGAAATGAAATTGGTTGAAATGCTTGAGGCCCGCTCCCTGCCGGTATTCCAATCATCTGAAAGGGCTATTAAGTCCTTTTCCGCCATGTATCGATATGGAAAAAGGAGTGAACAAGTCTAAAAAGCCAGGGAGTCGATCTATCCTGTATTGAGGTATTTTGGGTAACTCCACTGAAGTCAACTTTCAGACGTTCTGCAAAGCTTTCATTTTGTCGCAAATTATGCGGCATTCTCCGCACACCTCCTTTTCTTTACAGCGACTCCATCGCCTCAACCCCATACAACGTCGCCTC
This sequence comes from Deltaproteobacteria bacterium, assembly GCA_013349725.1. The sequence continues at coordinate 2,074 of DUZB01000297.1, forward strand.
GTCCTGAACTCCTTTCAACATTATCCTGAACTCCCTCTTTACCCTCACATCGTTTTGAATATATTTATAAACCGAATCGGAGACGACCACCTCTCCTTCTTCAGCCGTCGACTGTATCCTCTGTGTGAGATTCACTGGGGAGCCTACAATTCCATACTTGGCGCGGGTTTCCGATCCGATATTCCCCACCACCACTTCGCCGGCGTTGATGCCGATCCCCATCTGCAGCGGAGGCAGCTTTTCAGAAAGCATCTCCCGGTTGAAGTCTTTCATACTCCCCTGCATCTTGAAGGCGCACTGAACGGCCTTTCCGACCATGGGTTTTACGGGTTCATCAAAAGGGTCGAAGAAAACCAGTACGGCATCACCGAAGAAATCCACGATGATTCCCTGATGGTCTTGAATGACCTGGATCAGGTGAGAAAAATAGCGGTTTAAAAAACGGATAATCTCTTCAGGTTCCAGGGTTTCGGCTAAGGGAGTGAACCCCCTTATATCCGACATGAGCATGGCCACTTCCCGTTTCTGGCCACCCAGCCTTGCGGCCTCCGGGCGTTTCAACAGTTCTTTTGCAATCCCATGGTCCACGTACCTGCCGAAGGTATTGGCGATGAAGTCCCTTTCTTTGAGTCCCTTCACCATGGTGTTGAAACTCTGCGTCAATTGGGCGATTTCGTCGCGGCCGCGAACCGGGATCGGCTTACCATAATCTCCCGTAGCCACCTTTTCAGCAGTTTTTGAAATGGCTGTAAAGGAATGGACCATCTTTCCCACCACCGATCGGATCAGCAGGAGAATGAGGAGTATGGCAAGCGTTCCGCCCGCAAAGTAGTAGTTCCGGAAATGGATGATGGGCGCCAGAACCTTATCCCCCTCGGCAAAAAGTACGATGGTCCACGGAGCATATCGCAACCGGTAAAAACCGCCCACCTCATCGGGCGGTGTACCGGGTCCCAGGACCGTCCCATATGGCTTTTCCTTAATGGCTTTGAGCAAGGACCTTTCAAAAATGTCGTCGGTTTGTCCAAACACGATCCCTTTTTTCATGATGATTTTGGTATGGCAGAGATATTTCCCGGCTTCATCAATGAGACACGCCTGCTCCGTCTGCCACCAGCCAAAGGCTTTGACGCCTTCGAGGAGATAATCAAAACGGACGGTAACCTCCAGAGTTCCCACCACCTTGTCGGATTCACTCTTGAGATAGGATACGAGGTTCACCGTTTCCTTCCCTGTTTCCGCATCAAATTGGGGAGAGGTGACCTCAAAGGGATGTCCCTTTTTGAAACGCATCATCCCTCTTCCTTCAGAAGAGCGTCCTCCCCCCATACCCATCATCGAAGGCGCCGGCTCATTTCCTTTTTCCCATTTTAGGTCCGCCTTCTCAACCCCTTTCATCTCTCGTAATTGCCGGAGTATCCATTCCTGTATCAGTGCACCCCCCCTGCCTTCTGAGGTCTGGTGAAACATCTGGAGCCAATCGGTGATGCGTCCAAGTTTCATGTCGATCTGGTGGGCGGCTCTCTGGAGCTTCACGATGGAAGATTCCTGCCATTGGGCGAAAAGAGCTCCTCTCACGGTAATAAAGCCGAAAACTCCGACGAATAACAGAAGCAGCGCAACGGGGAGCAGTATCAGAAGACCGAGGCGTTTTTGAAGACTCTTGATTGCCATAATCCGCAGCTATTTCACCTCGTAGTTGAACTGATCAAACAACTTTTTGTCCCCGAAAACCGCCTTTGTTTTTATGGTGTAAATACCCTTTTGACTGAAATCCATGTCCGCGCCGTAGGCGTTTTTCATGCCCATAGCCATCCCTTTTTGTTTGGAACCGTCGGGTCCCGTGACGAGAAAGCCCACCTTCCCCTGTTCAAGGTCTGTTCCCTCAGGCCCCTTAAAGGACACCATCAGGTGCTGAATTTTTCTTTCCGGGAAATCATACAGAGTGTAGTCAAACCCATAACCGTCCACGGTGGATGTATGGATTTGGACCCCCGGGCTGGCGGGATGCCGGGGATGTTCCCCTGCTACAGCCAAACTCAGCACGGAAAAAATGGATGCCATGAACAGAAAAAAAACAATCCTCAAAAATGCCGCAACAACAGACCTTTTCATTTTTTGCCTCCTTTTGATACCTTTAGTGAAATTCAGAAGAACATTTAACCATGAAGGCCATGAAGAACATGAAGGTTTTAAAGAACAAGACGCATAAGTCTTTGTTTCCATTTTTTCTACGTTGAAATGGTTCGAAAAGCCCTGATTCATCTTCGAGAGCTTCAGATGAGTCAACCATCGAACTCTTTCTTCATGTTCTTCATGCTCTTCATGGTAGATTTCTTTCATAGTACATGGAAGTCGCCAACTATACTGCCCACTGCCCACTTTTAACTCTTAACTCTTCACTACGAAGTTTCCGGCCCTTCCAGAGGGCATAGACCGCTGGAATGATGACCAGCGTCAAAACGGTGGATGAAATCAACCCCCCCACCATGGGGGCTGCAATGCGTTTCATTACCTCCGATCCTGTCTCAACTCCCCACATGATGGGCAGAAGACCGATGAGCGTGGTGGACACGGTCATGAGTTTGGGCCGCACCCTTTCCACTGTCCCCTCCATAATGGCATCTTGCAGCTCTCCTGCTGATTTCATGGTTCCATCACGACTCCGGCGATCAAATACCTGGTCCAGATAGACTAACATAACGACCCCTGTTTCCGCGGCCAGTCCCGCCAGGGCGATGAAACCGACCACCACCGCAACCGAGAGGTTGTAATCCAGCAGATAAAGGAGCCACACCCCTCCCACAAGGGCAAAGGGAAGGCTTGCCATGACAATGAACGCTTCACTTAAGTTATGGAAATGCATGTAAAGTAAAACAAAAATAATCACCAGCGTCAACGGTATGACCAGCTTGAGCGTCTTGCGGGCCGCTTCCATGTATTCATACTGCCCGGACCATACCATGGAGTAACCGGTGGGCAGTTTCACCTCCTGAGATACAACCTTCTTGGCTTTTTCCACGTAGGTCCCCACGTCCACGCCCTTCAGGTCCACGTAGATCCAGGCGGTGGGCCGTGAGTTTTCCGTTTTTATGGCGGCCGGCCCCTTGTGGATGGAAATGTAGGCAAGCTGCGCCAGTGGGATATGGGCTCCGGTAGGCGCGGTGACAAGAACCCCCTTCAATAGATCGATGTTGTCCCTCAGCTCCCGGCTATACCGGAGATTGACAGGATATCTCTCCAGTCCTTCCACCGTATAGGTGATGTTTTGCCCACCGATGGCCGTAACAATAGTATCCTGTACGTCTCCCACAGTGAGACCGTATCGCGCGATCTGGTCTCTCCTGATTTTGAAATCCAGGTAGTTCCCTCCAGTAATCCGTTCGGAATAGGCGGAGAGGGTCCCGGGAATCTGTCCTACCACCGCTTCTATTTTTGCCCCCAGATCCGTAAGGACCTGAAGGTCCGGCCCCATGACCTTGATCCCCACCGGTGTCTTGATTCCGGTGGAAAGCATATCGATGCGGGTCTTGATGGGCATGGTCCACGCGTTTGTGACTCCCGGAAAACGAACCACTTGGTCGAGATTTTTCACCAGTTCGTTTACAGTGATATGCCGCTCTTCCGGCCAGATCAGGGAAAAGGGCTTTTTTAACCAGGTCGGCCAGGAGGAAAAAAAACGTTCGATCTTTTTCCGGCGCCACTGATGCAGGATCTTTCCGTTCGTGATCTCGGGCCAAGCCCAGGTGAAAGGTTCTTTGAGCCAGCCCGGCCAAGAGGAAAAAAACCGTTTGACGGGAATTTGTTCATACACCACCAGAGGCCACAGTGTGATGGTGGTTTCGATCATGGATAGCGGCGCGGGATCGGTGGCGGTCTCGGCGCGGCCGATCTTGCCCAGGGTATGCTGGACTTCCGGAAAACTCTGGATGATTTTATCCGTCTGCTGGAGCAACTCCCTTGCCTTGGTGATGGAAATGCCCGGAAGGGTGGTGGGCATATAAAGGAGGCTTCCTTCGTTCAGGGGTGGCATGAACTCACTGCCCAGACGCGAGAGCGGAAAAAGGGAAATTCCCAAGAGAACCAGGGCGATCAGAACCGTGATTTTGGGCCATTTCAGGACCCAGTGAATGATGGGACGGTAGATCCGGATTAAAAACCGGCTCAGTGGATTCTTCGATTCCTCGATAATCCGTTGCGGTACAAGGCATATTAGGGCAAACAGCGAAACTGCCATCGCCGCAACCAGGGACCAGTCCGGAAGTTTTAGACCGGCGATTCCTCCCGCGATGACCAGCATGGGTGCGCCCGCCGCCGAAAGAATCCAAATGACAAGCCTCTGCCGCGGGGTCGTCTCGGGAGGGAGGGTCTTTTCCCGGACAAAAAAGGTCATGAGCACCGGAACAATGGTGATGGCCAGCACTGCGGATGCGGCCATGGCAAAAGTTTTGGTGTAGGCTAACGGTTTAAACAGCCGGCCGGACTGTTCCGTCAGGCTGAACACCGGCATGAAAGAAACCGTGATGATCAGGAGGCTGTAAAAGAGCGCCGGTCCCACTTCTTTTGCAGAATCCAGGATGATGGCTGTGTGGTTTTTTTTTCCTGTGTCCCGGGCCAGGTGTTTGTGGGCGTTTTCAACAAGCACAACAGAGGCGTCCACCATGACGCCTATGGCGATGGCAATGCCGCTCAGGCTCATGATGTTCGCATTGATCCCCAGGATTTTCATTGCGATGAAGGCCATCAAAATGCCCACGGGCAGGGTGAAAATGGCAACAAAGGCCGAGCGGAAATGGAGCAGGAAGATAAGGCAGATGAGGGCCACCACCGTCAATTCCTCGACAAGTTTGCTCTTCAAGGTATGAATGGCGCTTTGGATCAGGTCGGCACGATTGTATCCTTCTTCAATGACCACGCCCGCCGGAAGACCCCGCTGGAGTTCTTTCAGCTTTTCTTGTACTTTTTTGATGACCTCAAGAGCATTTTCGCCGTAACGAATAATCACGATGCCGCCCACTGCTTCGCCTTCGCCGTCCCATTCCAGGATACCGCGCCGCAATTCGGGTCCCAGGTGGATGTCGGCCATATTCTTCAGCAAAATGGGCGTTCCCTTCCGATCCACCCCTACCGCGATCTGTTCAATATCCTGAAGAGAGGTAATATAACCCAGTCCCCGGACCATGAATTCCGTCTCAGCCATCTCTACAAGCTTGCCGCCCACATCCCTGTTGGATCGAAGGATGGCTTTTTTCACTTTTTCGATGGAAAGGTCGTAGGCCAACAGTTTATTAGGATCCACTTCCACCTGGTACTGCTTCACAAACCCACCGATGCCGGCTACCTCTGAAACACCGGGAACCGATACCAGTTCGTATCGGAGAAACCAGTCCTGGACGCTTCTAAGTTGCTGGAGGTCGTGGGTACGGGTGGTGTCCTTCAACACATACTCGTAGACCCAGCCAACGCCTGTGGCGTCGGGACCGAGGCTGGGCGTTATATCCGGAGGGAGCCTTCCCGCCACAAAATTCAGATATTCAAGAACCCTTGAACGAGCCCAGTAAAGATCCGTCCCATCCTCAAAAATAATGTAAACGAATGAGTAGCCGAAAAAGGAGTATCCCCGGACGACTTTTGCAAAAGGAACGCTCAGCATGGCAGTGGTGAGAGGGTAGGTGACCTGATCTTCCACCACCCGGGGACCCTGGCCCGGATATTCGGTGTAGATGATCACCTGGACGTCAGACAGGTCCGGAATGGCATCTATAGGGGTTTTCCCCATGGCAAGGATGCCTGCCACGATCACGAAAGCGGTACACAGGACCACCATGAACCGGTTTTGGACGCACCATGTGATGATTCGCTCAATCATTCTTTATTCAATATCCGAAAAGAAGCTCTCGTCTTCTTTTTTGAGGGCTGCCTTTGTCTTTACGTCCATCATCTTCCGGACAGCCTCTTTGAGGTTGGATTCGGAGTCCAGGAGAAATTGTCCGGATACCACTACAGAATCTCCAGCCGTAATGCCGGCTAGCACCTGTATCTTGTCATTATCCAGCAAAGGACCCAGAATAAGATCTCTCGGCAAGAATTTCCCATCGCCGGAACTGACAAAAACCACGTTTCTCATCCCAGTTCGAATGACTGCCTCTGAAGGGACCCTCAACCCTTCCCCTTTTAAGACGGTCTTGATGGATACGTCGGCATACATCTCCGGTTTCAGCGCCATCTCCGGGTTTTGAAATACGAGCCGGATAATCAGGTCTCTTGTCTTGGGCTGCAGGTACGGATATACATAGGCCACAGTACCTGAAAAGGTCTTGCCGGGCAGATAGGGCAGCGTCATCTCCGCCTGCTGGCCTTCCGAGATCCCGGAAAGTTCGTACTCGTAAAGATGGGCATCGACCCATATCCTCGAAAGATCGGCAATGCGAAAAACCTCTGTCCCTGCCGTGATATAGGACCCTTCTTCCGCATTTCTCCGGATTACAAACCCGCTCAGAGGGGAACGGATCATCAAGGTCTTCTTCACCTTCCCGGATTTTTCAATAGCCTCGATCTCACTTTCAGGGACGTCAAAATATTGGAGTCTCCTTTGGGAAGATTCCAACATACTCCTACCACCGAGGCCGCCGGTTGGCTTTAGGCTGCGGAACGCGATCAGATATTCCTCCTGGGCCGCCACCAAATCAGGGGCATAGATCTCGAAGAGAGGCTCTCCTTTTTTCACATACTTTCCGGTGAAATCCACAAACAACTTTTCTATCCATCCGCTGGTTTTGAGGTTTACCTGCGCCGTCAAGGTCTCATCCGGGGTAATGTTCCCATAAGTGCGAATGGTATGGATGAGCGGCCCCTTCGTGACCTGCGCAAGGCGTATGCCCATATTCTGCTGGATCACCGGGTCGATCTTCACCGCTTNCTGGTNGGTCATCTCATCCTCGTACACCGGCNCCAGATCCATGCCCATGGCGCTNTTNCCGGGTTTNTCATNGATTTCNGTGGGATTCATGGGAGCCCGCCAGTAAAGGATCTTCCCTTTTTTCGCGTCAGAAGAGGAGGCATCCTGGCCACGT
>DUZB01000360.1 GCA_013349725.1 Deltaproteobacteria bacterium
CCCGCGAACGCGGGAATCTATAAGGTGTTAATGTTCCTGGATTCCCGCGTTCGCGGGAATGACGAAAAAGGATGATTTTCGACTTTTTACGGGACCATCAAGTTTTGTTCAGCGATTTTCAATTTGCTGACATCGCTTTCATTTTTAAATCCGCAATCCGAAATCCAAAATCGCGCCTGAACAGGATTTTCATTCAGGCACTTGGCTCCTTCTGCAAATCACGTTTTTTTTCGTAACGGCCGATTTTGCCGATCAGGACAAAAAACATGGGATAAAAGAAAACCCCTAACAATGTAGCCAGCACCATCCCTCCCAACAGGGCCATCCCCATCACGACCCGTGCTTCAGCTCCGGCCCCCGTGGCCGCCACAAGCGGCAGGACCCCCAATATAAAGGAAAAAGCCGTCATCAATATGGGTCTGAATCGCAGTTTGGCCGCCTTTACCGCCGCGTCAAACAGGGAAAGGCCTTTATCAAACTCCAGCTTGGCAAATTCAACAATCAAAATGGCGTTCTTGGCCGCCATGGCAATGAGCATCACCAGGGCAATCTGAGCAAAAACATTGAGTTCATAGCTCTCACTATACATGCGGGCCAGATACAGCGCCAGAAAAGCGCCAAAAATGGCAAAGGGAGTTCCCAAAAGGATACTTAAAGGCAACGACCAGCTTTCATACTGTGCGGCAAGGATCAGAAAGACGAAAAGGAGCGAAAAAACAAACACGATGGATCCTGTTCCCGCGGATTTTTTCTCCTGGTAGCTCATATTGCTCCACGCATATCCCATGCCGTCCGCCAAAACTTCGGCGGCCGTTTCCTCAAGAGCGGCCATGGCCTGCGCCGAGGAATATCCGGAGGCCGGACTGCCGGTAAGCTCAATGGACCGATAGAGGTTGTAACGATTGGTAAAATCCGGCCCCACGATATTCTTTACATTGACAAACGTGGACAGGGGAACGCTGTCCCCCTTACTGTTATTGACGTAGAAGAAATTGATCTGGCTTTCCTTGAGCCGGTACTGGGGCTCGGCCTGAACATAGACCTTGTACAGTCTTCCGAACCGGTTGAAGTCATTTACATAGGAGCCGCCCAGGAAAGTGCCCAAGGTGTTATAGATATTGTCAAGGGAAACTCCCGCTTTCAAGGCCTTGTCCTTGTTGATTTCAAGATATCGCTGGGGTACCCTGGCGCGGAAGGTGGTAAAAATGGAACCGATTTCAGGCCGCTTCTGAGCTGCCTGAATAAATTTACCTGCCTGTTCCGCCAGGAACGCCGGAGTATTTCCGCCCTTGTCCTGGATCATTATCGTAAAACCGGAACCACTTCCAAGCCCGGGAATGGCAGGGGGGCCGAACGCAAACACCTGGGCTTCATTGACGTTGAGGAAAAAATCCACATTTAACAATTTCACCAGTTGATTGGCGGTGATTTTCCGAAGGCCCCAATCCTTCAAAGAGACGAAAATAAAACCCGAATTGGGGGACATGCTATTGGAAAGAAGGCTGAATCCCGCCGCCGCGGTGATAAATTCCACCTCGCCATACTTCTTGATGATTCCTTCCACTTTTTTGGCCACTACGTCCGTTCGCTGCAGGGAGGCCGCATCGGGCAATTGGATGTTGACCATGAGATATCCCATGTCTTCTTCCGGCATGAACCCGCCGGGAATCAATTTGCCAAGAAAACCCATTGCCGCGGTGAGAATCAGAAGAAACACCACACCGATGGCTATTTTTCGTGTAACCACCTTGGTAAAGCCCACATAGGCATTGGTGGATTTGTCAAAGACCTTGTTAAACAGTTTGAAGAACGCTCCAAGAGGACCGCGCCAGGGTTTCTGTTTCCTGAGCAGCAGGGCGCAGAGGGCGGGACTAAGGGTCAACGCGTTCACCGATGAAAAAAGGACCGAAACGGCCACTGTGATAGCAAACTGCTGGTACAGGCTTCCGGTAATGCCCCCCATGACGGCCACCGGTATAAACACCGCCACCAGCACCAATGTGGTTGCAATCACAGGCGCCGTCACCTCTTCCATGGCTTTTATGGTGGCTGTTTTGGGATCCATGCCGTTTTCAATATTGACCTGAACCGCTTCCACCACCACAATGGCATCATCCACCACAATCCCGATAGCCAAAACCAGCCCCAGGAGCGACAGTACGTTAATGGTAAAACCGATCAGGGGAAATACGATGAAGGCGCCCACGAGGGAAACGGGAATGGCGAGGGTGGGGATCAGGGCAGCCCGCCAGTCTTGAATAAAAATAAAGACCACCAGGATCACCAGCGCAAGAGCGATATACAGGGTTTCTATGATTTCATCAATCCCCGCCGTAATGGCTAATGTGGTATCCAGGGAGATATCGTACCGAATACTCTCCGGAAAGTTCCCGGAAAGTTCTTCCATGGTTTTTTTGACGGTTGCGGCCAGTTCCACGGCGTTGGAACCAGGCGCCTGGTATACCCCGATCATAGCGCATGGGCTGCCGTTGAGCCGGGTAAAGGCATTATAGGTCTCTACGCCCAGTTCCACACGCGCCACATGCTTGATCTTCACCTGGGCCCCATCTTCCGTAGTCCGGATGACCACGTCGCCAAATTCTTTCTCCGATTGCAGACGCTCAGGTAAACGGACCGTATAGGTGAATTCAGTTCCCGGCGGCGCCGGTTCGGCGCCGAATTTCCCTCCCGGCACGATAACGCTCTGGGCACGAAGGGCATCTATGATCTCAGGCACTGTAATACCTAACTGGGCCAATCGATCGGGTTTGATCCAGATGCGCATGGAATAGTCGCTGGCGCCGATGACGTTGACGCGCCCGATGCCCTTGATCCGGGCCAGAATATCCTTGATATTGATGAGGGCGTAATTGCCTAAGAAGTGCTGGTTGTATCGCCCATCCGTCGACGTAACGGAAATGAGCATCAGGATGTTGGGAAGGGATTTCTCGGTGGTCACCCCCAGGCGCTTCACTTCCTCCGGGAGCTTGGCCGTGGCCGCGGCCACCCGGTTCTGGGTAAACACGGTATTCATATCCGGGTCCGTCCCGATGTCAAAGGACGTCTGGATTTTCATCGTCCCATCGTTGGCATTGGTGGACTTCATATAGATCATGTTGTCCACACCATTGATCTGCTGTTCCAAAGGCGTTGCAACGGACTGTTCCACGCTGATGGAGTCGGCCCCGGTATAAACGGCGTTCACTTCCACAATGGGAGGGGTGATGTTCGGGTATTGTTCCACAGGTAGGGCGGCTAAAAAAACGACCCCGGCGACCACCGTGATAATAGCGATGACCATGGCCACGATGGGCCGCCTGACGAAAAAATTCCCTTTATCCGGATGATTCGGCATCAGTTCTTTTTTATCTCCGGCAAAGGGATTTCCTTCACAGCGGGTTCTACCACAGTCCCATCCTTCACCTTCTGCAATCCTTCGTACACGACTTTATCACCCGGTTTCAGGCCCTCCATAACCAGCCAGAATTCCTTGATCTTCGGGCCTACTTTGATCTCTCTTGCCTGGGTCTTATTTTCCGGACCCACCGTGTAGACGCTGTAAGAACCCTGCAGCTCCATCACACATCGCTGGGGAACCAGAATGCCGTTCTTTACCACCTCGATTTCCCCTCGTATCCTGGCAAACTGGCCGGGACGAAGGATTTCTTCAGGGTTTGGAAAGGATGCCTGAATCAACATGGCGCCGGTGGTGGGATCCACCTCCCGGTTCACGAAATCTCCTTTTCCCGTGTGGTCATATACGGAACCATCCGAGAGAATCAGTTCGAGTCGGGCGCGTTCCTGTTTCTCTTCGGCTTTTTTCGATTGGGACAGATAACGTCGCACCATAGCCAGATACTGCGTCTCCGTGATAAAAAACTGCACCAATACGGTATCGATACGGGAGACCGTGTTCAGTATAATCGGATTGGGGTCCCGCCCGACAAAATCTCCCACTTTTGCCTTTGTTCTTCCGATAATCCCCGATATGGGGGAATAGATTTTCGTGTAGCCTAATTGGATCTGCGCGGCCTTCAGATTGGCCTGGGCGGCTTTGACCGACTCAATGGAGACTTCATACTGGGCCGCGGCGGCATCCAGGTCGCTCTGACTCACGGCTTTTTCCTCCGCAAGAGGCTTGATCCTGTTCAGGTATGTTTTGTTTTCCGTCTTAACCGTTTCGGCGCCGGCAACACCGCTCATCTTGGCAGCCACATCCGCTTCGAATTTTTGGCTTTCCAGCGTGTAGAGCAAAGAGCCCTTCGTGACCTGGGCCCCTTCCTCAAAATGGATGCCCTCCAGGTAGCCTTCCACCCTGGCCGCAATGGCAATATCCTTGAAACCGTATATCTGTCCCACGAATTCCTGGAAAATAGGCACATCACTGGCTACCGTCTGATAAACAGTCACTTTCTGGGGAGGCAGCGCCTGTTGCTCCATTTCTTCTTTTCTGCACCCGGCAAAGAGCAACAACGAAATGCACAGGCAACATAGGATGATATTCTTCATGAGATCATCTTCCGATAGTAAGGTTCTGTAAAAGTGATAAGAACTTGCTTTTTCGAGGAAGAACTATAAATAAGTTTCCCCTGTGAGTCAACGAAAAGAAATCCTCCTCATTCCTTGTTTTCCCGCCCGATATTTCCCGTCCTTCTCTTTCCCTCAACTCGTAGGTTTGAGGTCGCGTTTGATTCCGATGTCCAGGTTGGCCAGGGGCGCTATTATCAGATCCAGTATGCGGGGGTTCCCGAATAACGTCTACTTTCAGACAGGGCTGAGGATTACATTCCGGCCTGAGTCGTTCACGGAAATTTATTCGAAAAATTTCCGACGGTGTTTCACTACCAGTTCAGATTGACAATTTCATCCATAAAACATTGACATCCCATCTGATTTCTGATTTAAGTCTGTTATCCGGTTTAATGACCGCCTGTCTCCCCTTAACCTCATGCAAACCCATATTCACGATGAGGCCCCAAGCATGGCTACGGCAGAGAAACCACACCGCATGCTGCCCCTTTTCAGGCCCGTCAAAGGCAGGTCCCACCCCTGCCCCCGTCGCCCGGGTCACCCAAAAAGAAATCAGGAATCCAACAAGCCCCTCCAAATTTGGGGATGGATTTCCCGTAAGGCGGTATATCCAGTTTTCCGAATAAGAAACGTATTACAATTATTGACTGTTTTGGCTGCTTTATTCTGTTTGCCTGAAATTTCATTTGCCGAAAAAATTGTTGTTTACTCTGCAGACTACCCACCTTATCAGATGGTTCATAATGGAAAATTAACAGGCGTTAATACTGAAATAGTCAGGGCCATCTTTCATAATTCAGGGATTCCGTTTGAAATCAAATATGTGCCATGGTCTCGAGCTCAAAAAATTGTCGGCGATGATACCCTCAAGAATTCGGCAATCTATTGCCTTGGAAGAAACGAGCAAAGAGAACAGCAATACAAATGGGTTGGAGTCTATTTTTATCAGAAGGTCAGCTTCCTGACTTTGAAAAATTCAGGTGTAAGAATAAATAGTCTTGACGATGTAAAGAAATACGTGACTGGTCTGGTACGGGGAGATATCATGAATCAGCAGCTCAAGTCCCAAGGATATATCGGAAAGCATGAAATTGTAAGTGACGATATCCTGAATATTAAGAAATTGTTCAAAAAGAGAGTGCAAACAATCGTAACTTCCTTAATTGCTGCAAAATATATCGCAAAAGAAAACGGTCTTGAAGCCAATCAAATTGAAGCGCAGTATGATGTGGCGACAGTTGGATTCAATCTTGCTCTATCAAAAAAAACATCCGATGAGATTTGGTCGAAATTGCATGTTTCGCTAAACATATTGTTGGAGAATGGTACCATTGAGAAAATTATAGATAACTGGCGATGATGCAAAAGAGGAGGTGAAAGCATGAGATTCCCCAGACTTAAAGCCTTTGTGTTGGCGATTATTTGCCTTTGCTCGGCCACATTCGGTAGTCGAGTTTGTGCTGATGACAAGATAAGGTGTGGAATAGGGACGCTGTAAGGTTTTAAGGTTTCGCCTTTTCACGCCCCATATTCAGATAGAGAAAATGGCTGGGTGACAAGAACTTGAAAACCTTACAGCGTCCCCATTCTCCACTTTAAATAACCAAATAAGTCACCAACGTCTCTATCTCTCCGTGATCGAACAAGATCCTTCTTCAGTCGCCGTTATGCACAAAACAGTCAACTCTTTGTATTGTGAACTGGTACTTAGATTTACTGGAGAGCTGGTCAAGAAATCTTCCCATGTCAAACTGCACTCCGATTCCTGTATCAGTAACCCTGGCAATACAACCGGTAATCTTTATATGTTTTTGGGTGTCTGGAAACGGAAATGTCAGTGCAACCTCCTGTCCAACAGAGAAGGACCCTGAAGTCTGAATGTATAGGCCGTTTGCACTTATATCCTTAGCGAATTCACTATACGCGCGGCCTTGACAGACAAAATCTACAGCTGTTATGAAGGATTTTCTTGTATGATTCCTTTTTTCGTTAGGCAACTTTAACTCAAGTTCCTCAGGTATTTCCGATGTTTTATTCAAATCTTCCATTTTTTATCGTACCATCTCCTGCAAATACTTTCTCAATGGTTATATGGGGTTATACCTTTGCTTCACTATCGTATGAGCGTTTCTATTTCTGTACCAATTTACACACTGGGCTTCAAACCCAAAAGACTTGGAAATCCCCGACCGAAGAGTCATCTTTGGGGATTGTAAGATTTGAATCATAAGGACTACTATGCCATTTTACTGTTATGCTCCATGACTTCTAACACCACGTCGCCCGTCGTCTTTTGAGTAAGACTTAAAAATTCCATGGCGCCTTCTTCAACTTCGTAAAGGATGTCGTCTGCACAGATTCCGATGCCGCTTAATGTAGCGATATAATCGGCTATATGAAGAATGTATGATAGTTCATCTCCTTGCGAACGGGATGGGTAATGATGATATTTAATCGCAACAGCGATGTTTTCGGGGATATTCCAACCGGTGCACATGTCAAATGCTATTTCAGCATGATCAAATCCCAGAATTTCACGTTCAGCATTTAGAAATGTCTGGCGGTCATCTTCCATAAACGCATCAAGCGATATTTTCCTTTCCAATAGCGGTCTGTCAAGAATAATTTTGCCGGCGTCGTGAAGGAGTCCTGCGATAAAGGCATCATTTTCCAATTCAGGTTTTTTCATCTTGGCAAGAATCTTCGATCCAAAAGAGACAGCCAAAGCATGCCGCCATAAATCTCCCGGTTCAAGGTTGTACCCACTTAACTCTCTGTCAAAGATACCGGAAATACCTGACATTGAAACAATTTCTCCCAATACTCTATGCCCTAACAAAACCGTAGCATGATCAACCGAAGAAACTTTCCCGGGCAAACCATAATAGGCAGAATTAGCAGTCCTAAGAATCTTAGATGTGATGGACATATCTGTCTTAATTATGCTCAATAGCTGCTTTAAATCCGAGTTCGGGTCCGCCATAATTTGTCGAGCTTTAAAAACCACTTGCGGCATTGGCGGCAATTCCTTTAAGGATTTCAAAAGGTGAGCCTTTAAGGCATCGCCCATTGGAAGGTCTTTAGGTTGAGATTTCAGAGGGGCAGATCTTTCCCTCTTTTCCTTCCCTGAATTTCCCGCAAGGGGAGGAGACGTTTGCTCGATCGATCTCGATCGTAAATCAAGTGATATGCGTTCCTTACAATTGGGACACGCAAATGACACCTTCTTGCCCAGCGGGAGTTTTTCGTCTGGGATATTGTATGTTTTAAGGCAACTGGTACATTCAATTCTCATCAATCAAGCCCTCTGGGTTCAAACGGACAATTTTGGAAGTGCGGTTTTGCATGGTTCATGCTCGCCAATATCCCCATCAATATCATGTGTTTTCGGGGAGACGGCCTAAAATAATTAAAATGAGTCAATGCAGAAAAGGAAGATGCAAAGTGCCTTTCCCCTGCAAACAAAAAAACACCCCCATGTCCTGATTCAGGAATGGGTACATCCATTTTGCCCTCTGTTTAAGTTTTTTTCTACAGATTGCTGTCAGTGAGGTTTCTGTGAGGAATAATATAGTAGAAGTGGGCTCATTATTTCAATGTTTTTTAGCAAGTTTTCGGGGCGCGTCCTTAAATAATAAAAATCGACAGAACATATTGATTGAGACTCATCCTTTTGCCCCGCCACCAGACCCCCTGATATTTCCCCGCTACCGGCATAGGGCCAACGGTCATGTGGAGACTTTTGACCGGATACGTGGTAAGCTTCAATCGCCGCCACAAAAGGAGCGGACACCTTTTTCAAAACCGATATAAATCCATTCTTTGCCAGGAAGATACGTATTTACTTGAATTAGTGCGATATATTCACTTGAATCCTCTGCGGGCAGGCCTTGTACCTGATCTAAAACAGTTACCTCTTGAGTGTGAGCGGGGTGAGGTGGTTGGGCGCGATCACACCGCTGGGAGGATTGGCGTTTCTGGCGGGTTGGGTCTGCCTGGCCTGGGGTGCGCGGAGGGCGTAAGGGATATGGAAAGGAAGGAAAAATACGTGTATCAGGAAGATCAGACTCAAATCGATAACCCGCTTTTGGTCGAAACCGGATTCCCCCCTTTCGACCGTGTGGCGCCGGAACACATCGTTCCGGCCATTGAACATGTTTTACGTCAGGCCAATGCGCGGCTCGAAGCGCTGGAACAAAATTTGTCGCCAACCTGGGCCGGATTGCTGCAGCCACTGGAACAACTGGACATCCCTTTTGAATACAGCTGGGGGGTGGTGTCACACCTGATGGGCGTTAAGAATTCCGAAGCACTGCGTAAAGCCCATAGCCAGGTGTTAGCCGATATCGTGCAGTTCGGTCTGCGGATCAAGCAGAGTCCTGCCATCTATCAGGGACTGCTGTCCATTCGTGATGGAGATGCCTGGCACAAGGTCGATGAAGCCCAGCAGCGTATTATTGAGCAAAAAATCCGCGCCGCCAAACATGCCGGAGTCGGCTTGAGCGGTGAGGCCAGGGAAAGATTCAATGCCATTGCCGAAGAACTCTCACAATTGCACACGGACTTCTCCAACCATGTGCTCGATGCCGCCAAGGCCTTC
>DUZB01000150.1 GCA_013349725.1 Deltaproteobacteria bacterium
TTTCTTACTCATAATCTTACTCGTAATCATAATCGGGCAGCTCTAAAATAGGCCGTAAAAGAGTAAGATTATGATTACGATTAAGATTATGACCTTCCGAATCATAATCGGACAGCTCTAAAATAGGCTGTAAGAGTAAGATTATGATTACGATTAAGATTATGACCTTCCGAACGTACTCTCGACTAATTGCGTCAAGTGGGCGAAGTTAGAAACAAGCCCCATAAAAGTTTTTTTTGTTCAAACAAAAAATATCTTATCCCCTTTGAATTTTCAGGTAAAGGATAAAGTGGGTTTACTCTTAAAGCGACAACTTGCAAGTTCTTGTGAGCGTAGCCATATTGACTCAGAAGAGAATTTGCAGATAAAATGAGACACTGAATTGATTTTTCTGCAAACATCAGGTAGTAAACGACAATAGGCAAAAAAACGGGAAGAGATGTTCCGTGTCTTTGAAGAGAATCTTTTTTCATGAAGGGAATGAAAGGGCTGGCGGGAATTTGCATTTTTTCTTCCGGCCCAGGGTGACACATGTGGCGTTCTCATAAAAGCGATATTCCGAAGGAAAGACAGTTTCGACTGGTCAAATTTTTTGCCTACACAAGCTTTGTGGTCTTGGTCATCTTCAGTTTTCCATTTTCCATGGTCATATCTCAAAGGGCAAAAGATATCCTGATGAGAAGCTATGAAAATTATGCGCTGCTGCTTGGGGAAAACCTTAACCATCAGGTATTTCATAATTTCGTGCTGCCTGTGACAACCCAGTTCGGCCAGATAAGACTACGGGAAAAAAATCAATACGAATGGATGGACAGGATCGTCAAAAACACGATCCACAGTTTCAAGATTGATGTTGTCAATATCTACGATATCAAAAATGGGATCATTGCCTACAGCACCGACCCTGAACTCATCGGGAAAGAGGTTATCGCGGGCTCGGGGTATAAAATGGCTGTAGAAGGGGAAAACTCGTCCCGCCTTGTTTCAAGCGGGGAGGATTTCTGGTCCATCGGGATGGAGATGCCCGGAGGTGAAAAAAAACTCAGGACCTACATCCCGTTCCGGGTAGCAAATCCCTTTACGGGAGAGAAGGGCGAGATCGGAGGGGTTTTTGAGCTGATCCAGGACCTTTCGCAGGAATACGAATCCCTGGTCAGACTTCAGTACCTCATTTTTGCGCTTTCCATTGTCATCATGGGGATGATTTTCATCGCACTTCTCCTGATTGTCCGCAAAGCCGAAAGAACCATCGATGAGAGGGCCAGTGAACAAAGAGAGCTGGAGGCACAGCTCAACCAGGCCGAGCGTCTTGCTGCACTGGGCGAGATGATTGCGGGCGTATCCCACGAGATCAGAAATCCTTTAGGCATCATAAGAAGTACCGCTGAGTTTTTGGGAAGCATGCCGGGATCGGACAAATCCCAGGCAAGGCTGTCCCGGCTTATCATGGAAGAATCGAGCAGGCTGAATGATATCGTAACGGAATTCCTGGATTTTGCTCGACCACGAGAACCGCATCTTGAAATCTGTCGCCTCGATGAAATTCTCAAGAAAAACATCCAGTTCCTGGAGTCGGAATGGAATCTCAAAGGGATCTCATACATCGAAAACCTGGGCGACCGTTCCCTGGAAATCAAAGCGGACCCTCACCTGCTTTACCGATGTTTCCTGAACATTTTCATGAATTCCATCCAATCCATGGAAAATGGCGGAACCATTTCCATCAGCGTGAAAGAGGAAAAAGGCTCGTATGTGATCGTTATTCAGGATACGGGAAGCGGAATCGATAAGGAAAGTCTCAAGAAGATTTTCAATCCCTTTTTCAGTACAAAGGACAAGGGAAGCGGACTTGGCCTTGCCATTGTGAAGAATATTATCGAAGGGCACAAAGGACAGATCCTGATTGAAGGAAACAAAGGTGGAATCGATGGCGAAAAGGAAGCGGGTACAAGAGTTGTCATAACGCTTCCCAAAAATTGAAACCTAACGCGACATAGCCACAACCAAAAATGACTCGCGCAAAGACGCAAAGATTATCTTGCTTTTTTGACAGGGTTTTAATCAATAATGATGAGCAAACAAGCAGGTCTTGATTTAGCAACGGAGATCGGTTTATGGAAACCATTCTTGTTGTAGACGATGAAAAAAATTATCTCGTGGTGCTCGAAGCCCTTCTGGGATCGGAAGGATATGAGATCGTGACGGCTCTCGATGCAAGAAAAGCAATCGGCGCCGCGGGGGAAGCGGATCTGGATCTCATCATCACCGACATGAAAATGCCGGGGATGACCGGGATGGAACTGCTTGAAAAGATCAAATCCATAAAACCGGAACTGCCGGTCATTATGATGACCGCCTTTGGAACCATTGAAATGGCCGTGGAAGCCATGCGTAAAGGGGCCTATGATTATATTCAAAAGCCCTTTGAGAATGAACAACTGAAGCTTACTGTGAAAAAAGCCTTGAAAAACTATCGGCTTATCAAGGAAAACAGGCTCCTCACCGAAGCCCTTTCGGAACGCTTCAAGTTTGGCAATATTGTGGGGAAAAGCAAACAGATGAAAAAGATCTATGACCTCATAGAAAAGGTCTCTCCTTCCAAGGCATCCGTTCTCATCACCGGACCTTCCGGAACGGGGAAGGAATTGATTGCCAAAGCCATACACTACCGAAGCAACAGAAAGGACAGGCCGTTCATTTCCATCAATTGCGGCGCACTGACGGAAACACTCCTTGAAAGCGAATTATTTGGTCATGAAAAGGGGGCTTTTACAGGGGCGGCAGCCATGAAAAAAGGAAGATTTGAACTGGCGGATGGAGGAACGCTTTTCCTGGACGAAGTGGGGGACATGCCGGCCTCTCTCCAGGTCAAACTTCTGAGGGTGCTTCAGGAAATGGAGTTTGAAAGGGTGGGGGGAACAAAAACCATTCAGGTGGATGTCCGCATCATTTCAGCTTCCAACAGGAATATCAAGGAGGATGTGGCGGAAAGCGCGTTCAGAGAAGATCTGTATTATCGTCTCAACGTCATTCACATGGAAGTCCCTTCCCTGAAGGAGAGGGTGGACGATATCCCCCTGCTCGTTCGTCATTTTATTGCAAAGTTCAGTGAAGACGACACGGTCGGCGTGGAATTAGCCCCGGAAGTCTGGAAAACCCTGTATTCCTACCCATGGCCGGGAAATGTTCGAGAGCTCGAAAACATCATTGAACGGGCCATGGTCCTCAATTCCAGTGGGGCCATCACCGTTGCCGATCTTCCTGATGAACTGACCGGCGCCGAAACGCAGTTTGATTTGGACAGATTCATTCCCAGCAGCCTAACCATGCCTGAGGCCCTGGAAAAAATCGAGGAGAAACTTCTGAGAAGGGCTTTGGTCCAATGTAATAATGTCCAGTCCCATGCGGCAAAGAACCTGGGAATTACCAAGAGCCTGATCCAGCACAAAATGAAAAAGTACAATATCACGGTATAGAGGTATAATCTTTTGTACCCGTATTTT
Organism: Deltaproteobacteria bacterium; assembly: GCA_013349725.1. The sequence continues at coordinate 3,504 of DUZB01000150.1, forward strand.
CCTTATAATTTAAAATAGTTACAAATAGATGGCGAATTTCGGAGAATTTCAGGTACAAACCGTTGTACTTATAGATAATAGACTGACAAGAGCCGCACCGTTCACAAAAAAATAAATTCCTTTAAAATCATAATGTTATCGCATTAATTAGAATACATACATATTTTTGGCAAGCATGTTGCATTATCCATTTTACAAAACAATCATTACTCTTTCCTCCTAATAAACCAACCGCCATTGTGGCGGTTGGTTTTTTTTGGGCCAGAAAATAAAATTCAAAGCCCGCACAGCTGTTCTGGATTCAGTATCCCAGCCGCCTGAGGGCCTTTGTGTCTTTGCTCCAGTTCTTCTCCACCCTGACGGTAAGATCCAGAAATACCCCTGTCTCAAAGATTGTCTCCAGTTCAAGTCTGGCGGAACGTCCTATGGATTTGATCATCCTGCCTCCCTGTCCGATGACAATGCCTTTCTGGGAATCCGTCTCCACACAGATACGAGCGGTAATCCTGAGAAGATCCCTGTCCGGCACATCTTCCACGTTGTCGATCAGGACCGCACAGGAATAGGGCACTTCCTGCCTGATATGGTGATAGAGCTTCTCCCGGATAACCTCGGATATCCAGAACTCCTCGGTTTGATCGGTCTGCATGTCTGCCGGGAAAAACTGGGGGCCGGGCATAAGTCTGGTTTTCAGCTCCCCTAAAAGTTTTTCCACTCCGTACCCTTTAAGGGCGGAGATCGGGATGACTTCTTCAAAGGCATGTCGCCTGCCATACTCACCAATGATCGGCAGGACCTTTTCCTTGGTCACCTTGTCTATTTTGTTAATAATCAGGAAGACGGGCTTTTTGAGTCCTTTCAGATTGCCCAGCAGGGAAGAGATCTCTTCCTCGTTCCGGGCGCCTGTCTGGATCATAAGCAACAGAATATCCACTTCGGAAAACGTGGCCAGAGCAGATGACACCATGCTTTGATGAAGGGCCGTCCTGGTCTTGTGGATCCCGGGCGTATCCACAAAGACCATTTGAAAATCAGTCCCGTTCAATATTCCGGTGACACGGTTTCGCGTGGTCTGGGGCTTGGGAGACACGATGGAAAGCTTTGCCCCCGTAATCCTGTTCAACAACGTTGATTTTCCCACATTGGGCGGGCCGGCTATGGCAATAAAGCCCGATTTGAATGTCATAGGTTTTCCACTCTGATCCTTCCACCCGGCAGGGTGTCATCTGGGATGATTTCCAGGACCCGCGCCGCTGTTTTTTCCTCAATGCATTGAACGCCCTGGTTTTTATGCCCCCTGAGCAAAGGTTCATCTCGCGGGTTCACAAAAATTTTCATCGTTTTCGTTGCCCTTTTTTTGAACAGAACCGCCGTATTCAGCTCGTGGAACAGAAAGGATCGAACCAGGAAACCAAAGGCCGGATGCCATGGCCCATCAAGGATACGACCCTTTTCGAGGAGAGAGGGCGAACTCATGAGCCCCATCCTTATCACCGGAATCCCTTTCTCTTCCAGCCTCCTACAAGCACTGGCGCAAATCCTGACGGCCTCTTGCAGGGTTAACGGACGGTATCTTTTTGCCCGGTAGAGATCGGCAAGCTCAGTGCCTTCAATGACCAGTGCGGGATAGAGTCTCGCCATGGAAGGCGCCAGGTCGATGATCTTTGAAATGCCGTCATGGAACCTGCTTTCCGAATCCCCGGGAAGTCCCGGCATCAGTTGAACGCCCACGCGGAAGCCCATCCCCTTCAGGGTCTGGACGGCATCGATGTTATCCTGCATGGTATGTCCCCTTCTGCAGAGGGAAAGTACCTCGTTGTCCATGGACTGAACACCCAGTTCCACCGTGTCCACGAAAAACTCTTTCATGATAAGCAGGCGCTTCACGTCAAGGGCGTCCGGTCTCGTGGACACCCTGATGGAAGAAATGATCCTTTCTTTGACAAATGGCGAAACAGCCCCCAAAACCCCCTTCATATCCTCTTCTGGCAATCGCGTAAATGTACCTCCGTAAAAGGCGACCTGGGAAAACCCGCCTTTGTGGAACTTGGGAGATTTGAGGGCAGCATCGATAATGCTCCTGACCGTACCGCCGGTGATGGGCCAGGCCTCCCGGGAGGTGATCTTTTCCTGATCGCAGAACAGGCACCTGTGTGGACATCCTGTGTGAGGAATAAATACCGGGATAATGAAGGGCCTCAGCTTTCCTTGAGACAAAAAAAGGCCTCCCTTGCAGCGTTCTGTTCAGCTTCTTTCTTGCTGCTGCCCACCCCCTCAGATATTTTCTCGCCATTCAGGAAGAGGGCCACCCTGAAGGTCTTTTTATGGGCCTGGCCGCTTTCCTCAACAATCTGATATCTTGGCAGCGTTTTTATGGTCTGCTGGGTAAATTCCTGCAGCAGACTCTTGAAATCGCTGTGGAGCTCGTAGCTTCCGACTTTTTCCAGCAAATGGGCAAAAGTTCTCTCAATCATCTGCAGAGACTTTTCAAACCCTCCATCAAGGTAGATAGCCCCGATAACGGACTCCATGGTATCCGCGAGAATGGATGGTTTTTCCCTGCCCTGAGTCTGTTCCTCCCCTTTGCCAAGCAAGAGATATTCACTCAGGCCCAGTGTTGAGGCAACCTGGGAAAGCCCGGATTCATCCACCATCATGGCCCTGAATTTGGACAACTCTCCTTCAGAAGCGTTATTGAAGCGATCCATGAGAATGTGGCTTATGCCCAGGTCAAGCACGGCATCTCCAAGAAATTCGAGCCGTTCATTGTCCTTCAGTTCCGGATTGTTCTGTTCATTCACGTAGGATGAGTGACTGAACGCCTGAACAAGCAGATGACGGTTTCTGAAACTGTACCCGATCTTTTCACTCAGCCCCTCAAAATCGGGCGTGGTCACAGTCGGGTTTTCCTTTTCAGTTTCCATATTCTGCCATTCAAGTTTCACACGAGTCCCATGGCCCGTTCAACAATATTCTCTGCGCTGAATCCAAATTCTCTGAACAGGATGCTGCTTGGCGCAGAGGCCCCGAATCGGTCGAGGCTGATTGTCTCCCCCGCCTCTCCCACAAATCTGTGCCACCCCATGGAAGATCCCGCCTCGATAGAGATGCGGGCCTTGATTTCCGGGGGCAATACCTGTAATTTGTATTTTGCCGTTTGTTTGTCAAAAAGCTCCCAGGATGGCATACTGACCACGCGCACGGCTTTTCCCTTCTCCGAGAGAACTGTTGCGGCAGCAAGCGTAATATGGATTTCCGACCCGGTAGAGATGAGAATCAGATCAGGCGTTCTGTTTCCAAAATCTTTCAGGATGTAGGCGCCCTTCCTCACATTGGATGCGGACGCGTACTGTGTTCTGTCAAGGGTTGGGAGCCCCTGTCTTGTAAGAGCGAGAGCCACGGGACCTCCGGCCAGGGCGAGGGCCAGTTTCCAGGCCTCAGCGGTTTCATTGCCGTCACAGGGCCGGAGCAGGGTGAGGTTGGGAATGGCCCGCAGGGAGGCAAGCTGTTCAACGGGTTGATGCGTGGGGCCGTCCTCACCAAGCCCTATGCTGTCATGGGTAAAAACATAAATCACCTTCAATCCCATGAGGGCGGCAAGTCGTATGGCCGGACGCATGTAGTCGCAGAAGATGAGAAAGGTGCCCCCGTAGGGAATGATGCCCCCGTGAAGGGCCATGCCGTTCAGGATGGCGCCCATGCCATGTTCCCGAACACCAAAACGAAGGTTACGTCCCTTGCAGGACCCGGGTTGAAAATCCGTTTCACCCACGATTTCCGTTTTGTTTGAGGGAGCAAGGTCAGCGGAACCACCCATGAGATTGTGTACTTTTTGGGCAATGGCGTTGAGGACTTTCCCGGAGGCCACCCGGCTTGCCATTCCTTTTGCATCCGGGGGAAAAACCGGTATCTCGCTGTCCCATTCAGCCGGCAGGACCCCCTTCATGAAACGGTCCCATTCGGCAGCCATATCCGGCTCCTGTTCTGCGTACGCATGGAAACGCGCCTTCCACGCATCCTCTTCCCGGATCCCTTTTTCAACGGCCGCGGCGAAATGTTCCCGCACTTCATCGGGCACAAAAAAAGGCCTGTCAACGGGCCATCCGAGTTTTTCTTTTGTCAATACCAGTTCATCCGGCCCCAGAGGTTCCCCGTGGGCAGACGCCTTGTCCTGCTTGTTGGGACTGCCGAATCCTATGTGTGTCCTTACCGCAATAAGCGATGGTCTTTTCGTTTCTGCACGCGCCTCATGGATGGCGTTTTCGATCGCTTCAAGATCGTTGCCGTCCGCAACTTCCTGAACATGCCAGTTGTAGGCTCGAAACCGCTGGCTTCGATCTTCCGTAAAAGCGATATCCGTGCTGCCTTCAATGGTAATCCGGTTGTCGTCATAAAGATAGATGAGCTTACCCAAAGCCAGATGACCCGCCAGGGAAGCGGCCTCATGACTCACCCCTTCCATCAGGTCCCCATCACTGACAATTCCATAGGTGAAATGGTTGACGATATCCAATCCCGGCCGGTTAAACCTGGCAGACAGAAACTGTTCCGCCAGGGCCATCCCCACCCCGCTCGCAAACCCCTGACCGAGAGGTCCCGTCGTAATTTCCACCCCCGGAGTCAGACCGTATTCCGGGTGACCGGCTGTTCTGCTCCCCCACTGGCGGAACCCTTTCAGATCATCTAAGCTCAGGTCATATCCTGTCAGATGGAGAAGGCTGTAAAGAAGCATGGAACCATGGCCCGCGGAAAGGACGAACCGATCCCTGTCCTGCCATTTTGGATTTCCGGGGTTGTGTTTCAAAAACCGCGTCCACAGGACATAGGCCATGGATGCCGCGCCCATGGGCATACCGGGATGGCCTGAATTTGCCTTCTGAACAGCATCCGCCGAAAGCATTCGGATGGTATTTACACTCAACTCGTCCAGTTTCGATGTCATTTTATCTCAAGCTCCTTTCCTTACTATCGAATTATATTTTTATCTTTCTCCCGGCTTTTATCCTTTTAAGAATGAAGGGAATAAAGAATGAAAAAACGAAAAGCGCCAGGGCAAAAAAGACCTCCAATGAAACAAGTTTCTCCCATTTACCAGAAGACCAAACATTTTTCAACGTTGCACTCAAAAAAGTGATAACAAAAATGGAAACAGGCGCCCCCAGGCCCGTCCCCAGGAAATAATCCCTGAAACGGACCCGGGTAATGCTGAAACCGTAGTTCATGGGCGTAAAAGGGCAATTGAGAAGCCTCACGTAAAGAACCGTCACGAACCCGTTGGTTTCTATGGCGTTATCGTATTTCTCCAGCCTTCCTCCAATCATGGATGCAACGAAGTCCCTTCCCAGCGACCTTCCAACAGCAAATGCCAGACAGGCGCCGGCCACGGCCCCCATCCATCCGCAGAAAAACCCCCAGGACACTCCGAAAAGCGTTGCCGCCAGAACAATCAGGATGCTGGCCGGGACAAAGAGGCATATGGCCACCGCTTCAAAGGCAATGAATGCCGCAGGCGCCCACAGGCCACATGCCTCAAGGAGACGTCCCAGGACTTCCGGGGTCACCATCTCTTTCAATCCGGTGAAACGGAACACCAG
>DUZB01000299.1 GCA_013349725.1 Deltaproteobacteria bacterium
CGGGGGGGGGGAAACCGTGAAATGCGAAGACTGGAACGGTTGCAGCGCGCCTTGCCACACCTCGGACAGCGAGACGTCATTCTGGAACATTTAGAGGGTTTAGGGCAAGTCATCGTGTTGCCCTCCGATTTCAGGGAGCAGCGCAGGAGCCTTGAACACAGAAGAAACGAGGCGGCGAACCGAAACCAGACGGCCATGGCCGGACTCAGAGCGATTCAGGAAAAAAAAGAAGCTATTTCTCTGAATCAGGATATTCTTCACTATACCGATGAAATTGGGCAGCAAAAGAATGAAATGGCTAAAATGGACGGAAGTAGTCGGGCAGCAGAACTGGCTGACTCGTCACAGCAGGTGACGGCGAAGATCCGCCGCCTTGCGGAACGGTACATCCGGCTGAAGCTTTCCATGAGGATTCTTCTGGATGTCATTGAAAAATACAGGGCGGAAAATCAAGACCCTGTATTGGAAATAGCTTCCAGGTTTTTTTTAAAGAGATCACCCTGGAATCTTTCCGTGGGCTCCGTACGGATATGGACGATATGGGAAAGGCCATTCTCATTGGGGTTCGGCCGGATGAATCCTGGGTGAAGGTGGAAGGGATGAGCGTCGGCACACGCGATCAACTCTACCTCGCGCTGCGCCTGGCCACTCTCCAATGGCGCCTGAGTTTCAGCGAACCGATGCCCTTTATTGTGGATGACATCCTGATCAATTTCGATGACGATCGATCCGGAGCAACACTCGAAACATTCGCCGAATTGGCTGAAAGAAATCAGGTTATCCTTTTTACCCATCACAGGCGGGTGGTTGAAATCGCCCGGTCTGTGAATGCAGGGGAAAAAGTATGCATTCATGAAATCTGAACAGGGGACATCCGACAATCAGGCATAGGGAAATCCTTTCCAGAAATCCTTGTCTCGAAACTGCCAGTCTTTTTCGAATTTTTCATCGTAGTATTCAGCGAAATGGTCAATCCATCGCCACCAGGTACTCTTCCCTTCCTGCTCAGCTTCCAGAACATCCTCTAAATAAGTGGCAATATCGACGATCTTGTCTTTAGGCACGTAGAGGGCAGCCCCACCCTTGTGGGACTTGGCGGTATGCTCCGGGCTGAAAGCATGGGCGGTCAGCATGACGGACGTAATGTTTTTTCCCGTCGCAATCTGCAGCAGTTCGTATCCATCTACCCCCATGATATCCAGGACTGCGATATCAAATTTTTTTGTTTCCAGGAGCTTTTTTGCATCCTTGAAGTTATCGACTTTGGTAATTCGAGCCGAATCAAGCAGTTCTTCAAGCGTTTCCAGCACATCGGGTTCATCATCTACGATCAGAATCCGTTTTCCCGACAGTAAATTTTTTCGAGACATTCATCTATCCTCCGTGTAAAAACGGTTTTTACCGTTGTCCAAATCCTAACCATTCTTTCCGCTTTCTGCTACGCACATCACAGCATATTCTGCAGTTCCTCTCTGAGATAGGCAAGCCGATCCACATCTTCCGTTCCCAGTCCATCCGGGGTGAGTTCCCCGCTGATTTTTTTTCTTAAACGCTTCAGTTCTTTTTCGATATCGATAAGATTGTTCAACATCATGTTCTTCACATCCGGAACGGGCGCCTGTTCTTCAGGCTTTTCGAAACTCATTTCTCTCGGCTTCAGGATCAACCGTTCCCTGTACTGTGGAACATGCACTTCCATCTGAAATTTTTCCTTCAGCTTTTCAGCAAGGGTCATGCTGGCCTCCGATTCCCCGTGAATCACAAAAACCTTGGGATTGCTCTCAAAATGGCTTACCCACTCCAACAAGTCCTTCTGGTCGGCGTGGGCTGAAAAGCCGCCGATGGTATATACCTTGGCATTTACGGATACGTTCTCCCTGAAAATTTTCACCTGCCTGGCCCCATCCACGATCTGCCTGCCGGTCGTCCCTTTCGCCTGAAATCCCACAATAACAATGCTGGCGCCCTCACGCCATAAATTGTGTTTTAAATGATGTTTGATCCGTCCGGCCGTACACATGCCGCTTCCGGCTATGACGATAGCGGAACCTTTGTTTTCATTAATGGCAATAGAATCATTGGTGTTCGGGGTATATTTGAGATTGGGCATGTTGAAGGGATCATATCCCTGATCCACAATGGCCCGAGCCTCCGCATCGTAGTATTTTTTGTTTTTCCTGAAAATCTCGGTAGCCTTGATGGCCAGGGGGCTGTCAAGATAGATGGGGATATCCGGCAGGAAACCATCCCTTTGAAATTCTCCCAGAATATAGATTATTTCCTGGGTCCGCTCCACTGCGAAGGCTGGAATAATCACCTTTTCGTGGTTGGAAACAGCATATTTTATAGCTTCCAAAAGCTCCTGTTTGCTGTCTTCAAACGTGCGGTGCAAACGGTTTCCGTAGGTGGATTCAAGGAAGAGATAATCCGCATCAAACACTTCCTGGGGATCTCTTACAATCAACTGGTCCTTCTTCCCCAGATCTCCTGAAAAAACCATCTTGATCGACTCGCCATTCTCCTCAAACCACAATTCCAGGATGGAAGACCCAAGGATATGGCCGGCGTTTCGAAGGCGGGCCCTGATCCCCGGCTGGATATCCAGAATATTATCCCTCTCCACAGGTTGCAGATACCTGAGACTGGCCTCCGCATCTTCGGTCGTATAGAGGGGCGTGATGCCTCCCCTGCTCTGCCGTTTATTTTTCCTGCTCTGCCATTCCGCATCCATTTCCTGGATGTGGGCCGCATCCAGAAGCATAATCTCGCACAACTCCGCAGTGGGTGGAGAGGTGATGATCTTGCCTTTGAATCCGTCACGAACCAGCTTGGGAATCTTACCACTGTGGTCGATGTGGGCATGGGTCAGGAACAGGGTATTGATACTCTTCGGATCAAACCCCCAGGGATCCCAGTTTCGACTCTCCATCTGTTTTCCGCCCTGGAAAAGGCCACAGTCCACGAGGACCTTCTTCCCCTCCGAACTTTCAATGAGATAACAGGAACCGGTTACGGAACCGGCGCCGCCGAGACAGGTCACTTTCACCATATTCTTCTCCTTTATTATTAGGGCGTCCAGCAAAGGTTTTCAGTTTACCTCTCCTTCAAGGAATGGTACCATGCATTGTGTTTGGGTGTTTGGTCTGGAAGATCATTGGCTTAAAAGCCGGACTATCTTGAAGCCTACCACAATTCCGCAGCCAATACCATGGGTTTATTTGCTTTTCAAAAGGGGAAGGAGACGTCCTTTATGGGCCAGTCTACGCAACGTTTTTTCGCAGGATTTCTGATGTTTCTTTTCTTTATGGGATTTTCCATCCCGACCCGTGCCCAAGAACCGAATGCGCCATCGTCCCAGAGCCTGCAGGGTCTGGTGGATCTCATGGAAAACCCGGAGAAGAGAGAGGCCTTTGTAAAAGACCTGAAGAATCTGATTGAAACAAAAAAAGCAGTGGAGAGCAAGGGCGAAAAACAGGCTGCCGGGACAGATCCGAAAGACGAAAAACAACTGGTCATTGTACGCCATGCCTTCGACCAGTTTGAAAATATCTCCAGGGATCTCAAAAACAGTCTTGCGGCAACCATCCATGTTGCGGGCCGGATACCCCTAACCGTTGCAGATATCGGCGCTTTCTTTGACAATCGGGAAAATCTGACCCGTTTGCTTACCCTCTCGCTGGTCACCTCCGGCGCCATTTTGATCGCACTGTTAGCGGGATTACTTCTTCGGCCGGCTGTGAAGATGGTAACCGGAAAGATGAAGGCCTTTCCCGCCCGGCTTTTCTGGGGGATTGTGCGAGTGGTTCTTTCTGTCACACCCTATGCTTGCCTCTGGGTTTTCTTTACCCTGTTCAGTAGAATATTCCCATCTTTTCAAGAAGGAACAAACCTGCTGGTCCTTTTCTTCACCCTGCTTTTTCTTTACCGCGCGGTCATGGCCGCATTCCGGGTCTTGCTCTCTCCCGAGGAAAGCTATTTTCGCCTGCTCCCCCTTGAAGATGAGGACGCAAACTATCTCTCGATCTGGGCGAGAAGATTCGCTATCTACTCTTTCTTTTACTTCATGGCAACCCGTTTCCTTCAGTGGTCAGATACGGCCACCGCATTGTATCCGCAGATCCGTGTTTTTTTTCTGGTGGGATTTCCTCTCATGCTGACGATTTTCATCCTTCAGGTTGCAAGAGAAATCAGGATCAGGAAGATTGCTACGGCCGGCGAGGATACGGAGAAAAACCACCCCCAAAATCGCTGGGTTGTCCTGGCAATCCGATACTGGCCTATTTTAGGGCTTGGCTATGCATGGGCNATATTCCTTTCCCTGATGTTTACATTCGAAAAAGGTTTTCTTTATCTTTTTCATGCAACACTTGGAACAGTCATCGCGCTCCTGTTCATTGTCTTTCTGCTGCGGTTTCTTGACTGGATGTTACTTAGGCTTTTCAAGGTAAATGAACGGGTAAGCCAACGTTTTCCCGGCATGGAGGAAAAGGTCAACCGATATGTGCTGATCATCAAAAAGGGGCTTACCATCGCCATTGTACTTGTTGGCGCAGGCGCAATCGGACACATCTGGGGAATTCCGGTCGCCGCGTTCGTCGCCTCGGAAACCGGCGCCACCATCATTCTGCGGGCCATCGCCGTCCTCATCACATTCGCCCTTGTTCTGTTCATTATTGAGATGAGCCAGGTCATATCCGACTATCTCTTAAAAGAGAGAAAGGTGGGCAAAAAGAAAAAGAAAACGACCCAGAAACAGCAGACCTTCATACCGGTCATCAAAACGGCGGTTCAGATCGTCACGGGGTTTGTAGGCGGCATTATCATCCTTGAACGATTAGGGGTCAATACGGCGCCCATTCTGGCCGGGGCCGGAATTGTTGGATTGGCTGTCGGTTTCGGAGCGCAGACTCTGGTGAAAGACCTCATCAACGGTCTTTTCATCCTTTTTGAGGAGAGTATCCGCGTAGGAGACTTTGCCATGGTGGACAGCAAAGGGGGCGTTGTGGAAGCGGTGGGTCTTCGAACGGTAAAACTCAGGGATGTTCACGGGACCGTTCATGTGATTCCAAACAGCTCCATCAACACATTGTCCAACTTTTCAAAAATTTTTTCCCGCACCCTCATGGATATCGGGGTGGCCTACAGGGAAAACGTTGACGATGTCATAGAAATTCTGAAGGAAGTGGGTGAAGATCTCTGTAAAGACCCTGATCACGGACCAAATATCCTGGAACCCCTTGAAATATTCGGACTGGATCGGTTTGAGGATTCCGCCGTCATTATCCGGGCCCGTTTCAAGACGAAACCGCTCAAGCAATGGGGTATTAAACGCGAGTTTTATCGCCGTTTAAAAAAGGTATTCGATGAGCGGGGCATCGAAATTCCATTTCCCCATCGCACCATCTACATGGGTGAACCCAAAGAGGGTCCGTCACCCCCTTTGCATGTCAGGATGGAGGAAGACGAAAAGGCATCTGAATCCTCTGGGCCGATTGCGCCATAAGAGAATCATTTCGCTAAACCAACAATCCAAAGCCGTTACGATTCCAGAAACAGCAGGAGATATGCCATGGTAAGATTCCACAGCTACAGCTCAAAAAAGGCGGGGTTGCCCCCCGGCACACTTGTCCATGTGGGGGAAAAAAGGACGGAAAAGGTAATCATTTCCCTCATGGATTACGATGAACAGCAGGTCGAGGAGAAATTTGACGTGACCGTGGAAGAATGTCTTCCCTTCAAGGCACTGCCAACCGTCACGTGGGTGAATGTAACGGGAATTCATGAAATCGGTATTGTGGAAGCATTTGGAAAGACCTTTGATATCCATCCCCTGGTCCTGGAAGACATTGTCCATACGGGACAGCGCCCCAAGATGGAAGACCTTGGCGAATATCTCTATGTCGTCCTGAAAATGTTGAAGCACGAACAAGATGAGGACGATTTTGAAGCGGAACAGGTAAGCCTGATCATCGGATCGAACTTTGTCCTGTCTTTTCAGGAAGAGGGCGGGGACGTATTTGATTCCGTTCGCGAAAGGATCAGAAAGGGAAAAGGCAGAAGTAGAAAATCGGGCAGCGACTACCTGGCCTATTCCTTGATCGATGCCATTGTAGACAACTACTTCCTTGTCCTTGAAAATATAGGAGAAAAGATCGAAACCCTTCAGGAAGAGGTCCTGGAAGAACCGGATCCCACCAGTCTGAAGACCATACAGGATACGAAAAGGGAGATGATCTTCCTCAGAAAATCCATATGGCCTCTGCGGGAAACCATCAGCGGCCTGATCAGAGCCGAATCGCCGATCATCAGTGAAACTGTCGGTCCCTATTTAGGCGATGTGTATGACCACACCATTCAGGTCATCGATACCATCGAAAGCTATCGCGATACCGTATCGGGAACCCTGGACATCTATTTGTCCAGTTTGAGCAACAAAATGAATGANGTGATGAAGGTTCTGACNATTATTGCCACCATATTCATTCCCCTCACCTTTCTTGCAGGCGTTTACGGAATGAATTTCAAGTACATGCCGGAGCTGGAGTGGCGGTGGGGCTACTTTGCGTTATGGGCCGCTTTCCTCGTGTTGGGAATCCTGATGCTCATCGGTTTCCGGCGCAAAAAATGGCTGTAGGAAAAGATCAGTCGGAGGCCAGCTTCATGGGCACGCAATCGATCGCCTTGGGATATCCTTCGGATGCACCCGTTACTGCACTTTCTTTCGGCGCGACTTCACCGTATCATTAGATGCGGCCTGCCGCAGCAACCGCTGCTTGACTTTAAAGAGCTTGGAACTCAAACTGACATGGTACGTGTGGGGATTGCTGAATCTCTTATAGGCGGGGTCCAGTTCTTCCAGGTTCTTCAAGGTATTGTCCCTGATCCCATGGACATCCGGACTTTCGTAAATCAGTTTTCCTTTCTTAAAAACAGGAACCATAAGTTCCACCCCCCTGAAACTGCGTGGGTAGGTCTTGGAAACATGGGGGAATATGGGGTGGCATACCCGGAAGGAACGCCCTTCGGGAGCACGCTCACCATCCAGAAAAACCACGTCTCCTCTCATGCGACCGCTTCGATCATACATCCTCACCGTCTTTTTGAGCCCCGGGTTGGTAATTTTATCCTGATTGTCCGACCGTTTTATTTTGGGAATCATGCGCTCGCCCCCATCATCCAGGGCTGTCAATTTATATACGCCCCCAAGGGCGGGACAGGAAAAAGAGGTAACCAGTCTCGTGCCCACGCCCCAGCTGTCTACACGGGCGCCCTGCCTCTTCAGGCTTTCTATAATCCACTCATCCAGGTCGCTGGAAGCAACGATCACCGTATCCTTAAAACCGGCGTCATCCAGCAGGTTACGGGCCTCCTTGCTAAGGTAAGCCAGATCCCCGCTGTCCAGACGGATTCCCCACAGATTGTTTCCGTTCTCCCGTAATTCGCGCCCCACCTGAATGGCATTGGGGACCCCGCTGCGCAACGTATCATAGGTATCCACCAGAAGCAGGCAGGCCTGGGGATACACACTGGCGTAAGCACGGAATGCCTCCAGTTCATTGGGGAAACTCTCCACCCAGGAATGGGCATGGGTTCCACGAACCGGTATCCCGTACAGGCGGCCGGCAAGGACATTTGAGGTGGCATCCACACCCCCGATGTAGGCGGCACGGGATGCCATCAGTGCGCCGTCCGGGCCCTGCGCCCTTCGCAGGCCGAAATCACTTACATGATCCCCGGCTGCGGCCCATCTTACTCTGGCCGCTTTCGTTGCAATAAGGGTCTGAAAATTCATGATATTGAGAAGAGTCGTTTCAATGAGCTGTGCCTCGGGCAGGGGGGCCGTCACACGAATCAAAGGTTCATGGGGGAAAACCACCGTCCCTTCCGGTATGGCAGACAGGTCGCCTCGAAATGTAAAATCCTCAAAATATTCGAGAGCATCTCTGTCAAAAATTCCCAAACTCTCCAGATAGGAAAGGTCCGCTTTATTAAACCTCAGCCTCCGGACGTAGTCGATAAGATCGGCCAGGCCCGCAAGAACACAGTAACCGCCATCATCGGGAATCCGCCGAAAAAAATAATCGAAATTGACCCACTGGTCTTTCTTTCCCTTCCGGACATATCCCCCAACCATGGTCAGTTGATAAAGATCCGTCAGCAACGCCCACTTTGACCACATGGCTCGTATTCCCTTCCTCGATAAAGGCGCTTAAAAAACATAAAAAAAGGGTTGGACCCGCATGCAGGTCCAACCCCGACTGTCCACAGAATACAGCTCAACAGTCTGATTGTTACCCTGATCAGATCATGAGCAGCAATACAGCACGTCTGTTCATTGCCCTGCCCACCGGAGTGGCGTTTGTATCGGCAGGCCTGTCCTCCCCGTATCCTATGACGGAAATATTGTCTGCATTCACTCCTTTACTAACAAGATAAGCCTTTATTGCGTTCGCACGCCTGATAGAAAGCGCCATATTGTATGCTGGAGTTCCTATGTCATCCGTATTTCCGGAAATGGTCATATTTACGGTAGGATTGTTTTGTAGCACCACAGCAACAGCGTCCAGTGCAGGCTTAAATTCCGGTTTGATATTGAATTTATCAAAATCGAAGTAGACCTTGTCCACCACATAGCAACCCCGGGCATCCACTACTGCGCCTTTAGGAGTATTCGGGCACTGGTCATTTTCGTCATAGACTCCGTCTCCATCACTGTCCAAGGGTGCAGCTTTCACCACAACCTCTTCGACTACTTCAACCACTACCACCTTTTCCAGGAATGCATCTATCACAAATGCGGCCATACCATCGCCGGACATAATCTCGTCGCCATTTATGGCAAAACCGCATCCGCCGGCTTCGGCAATTTTACCAAGAATTTTGGTACCTTCCTTGTCGTCTCCAATCTGTACCACATAAATGCAGAGTCTGTCGCCATACTGACCCTTCATCTTTTTGGCTGCCGCCACAGCTGCATCGTAGTTCATATCCTCTTTCACACCGTCACTGACGATAATCAG